>JAVXWK010000860.1:0-12726 GCA_032230575.1 Pseudonocardiales bacterium
CGCGCTGCCGTTCGGTGTGTCGTCGGCCGGGACCGCGATGCTCGACCCCGTGGTGCTCGCCGCCGGGTTCGCGGTGGCGTTGATGTCGTCGGTGATTCCCTACTCGCTGGAGCTGGAAGCGTTGCGGCGCATGCCTCCGCGCGTGTTCGGGATCCTGATGTCGATGGAGCCGGCGGTGGCCGCGCTGGCCGGGCTGCTGCTCCTCGGCGAAGAACTCAAGCCCGCGCAATGGGTTGCGGTGTGCTGCGTCGTGATCGCCTCGGTGGGTGCTACCCGGTCAGCCCGGCCCGACGTCTAAGGACTCTCCGACCACCTGCGGCCGGGAAGCCTGTCGTACCACCACGGATCCGGGCGTTCGGTGAGGATGTCGATGTTGTTCCAGAAGGGGTTCCAGGGGTACGGATTCGGCAGGGTGCGCCGCTCGAACTCGATGTCGAGGCGCCGCACCACTCGTCTGAGCTCGGCCCTTGCGCGCACAGGTAGTCGTTCCAGCACTTGCTCGAGTACGTCGCGTGCGTGCACCACGCTGTCGTGGAGCACGCAGTGGCAGCAACTGCACTCGACAGGCATCGGGTAGAGCGGGCCGCGCCTGGCCGTGAACTCCCGATAATTCGTGAGCGCGCGATGAGTGGATCCGACGAAGACGCAGTAGTCGCCGAATGCCTGCTCCACGCGGAGGATCGCAAGGGACGTGGCGGAGGAAAGCCCGCGGATGGGCTCCGGAAAGTGTTGGGACCACACGGGTCCGACGTTCAGGTGTGCGCCGCGCAGGGCGCCGGGCCGGCTACGCGGCATCGGCCTTTCGGGTCGTCATGATGGTCAGCCTAGTTCAGGCCGAACGCGACGTGGGGAGCTTTCCGCGGCCAGATCGCGGAAAGCTCCCCAGGCGAATCTTCGTGTCAGCAGCTGGAACAGCAGCCGCAGCCGGGACCCGTGCACCCGGAACAGCACCCACACGTACCCATCAGGGCCTCCCCGTCCTCCAAGCCGGACCTGCGCGGGACATCCGCGCACCCCACGGTCCGCCCCGGCACCAGCCCTGGGAAGCCCTCTCACCCGAACGCGTACGGACAACCACCGGGGCGTCGCAGCGCGTGATATCGCTACGCGCCCAGGTCGTCCAACGCCTTCTGCGCTGCCTCCAGTTCGGCGCGCAACTGCTCCACGCGGGCAAGTTGCTGTGCACGCGCCGCGTTCAGCACACCCTCGACGATCTCGGCCACCTCGGGCGTCAGCAGCTTCGCGGCCTGGGCCACGGAAGCCGGTGACACCGGGGTCGGGCGGATCGTCTTCCGGGTGCCCTGCAGCACTTCCACGGTCCACTCGCCCTCGCCGACGGACACCAGCGTGATGGTGACCTCGGGGGTGGCGTTCTTGGCCGCGGGCTTGCGCTTCACGGGCGCCGGCTCGGCGACGACCGGGGCAGGAGCGGGTTTCGGCTTGGGGGCCGCGGGTTTCACCGGCGCCTCCGGAACGTAGGGATGGAGGATCTCAGTCTCCCGCGGCGGCTCCGGCGGCGCAGGGGCCGGGGCCTTCTTGCGCGGCGGTGGTTTCTCCAGGGTCAGCTCGGCAGGGCCGAACGACATCTCGTCCTTCGACCCGGTCGGGCGAACCTGGATGAAATCGCCCTCCTCGGGTTCGGTGAAGGCGAGGAGCTTCGCCGACCTCCCCGCCTCCATGCCCACCGCGGCCGCCGTGAACCACACCAGCGGCTGGGTGCCTCCGTCCAGCTGCGAGCGCAGGCTGTCGACGTCCTCCGCCGACAGCCCGCTCTTCTTCGCCATCGCGCTGCCTCCCGCCCGTTCGAACACCTGTGCCCCAGCATGCCTTACACCCCTGACAATTCTGAGCACCGGGTCCGACAGCAAGATCAGCTCTACGGGTTTCCGTCCGTCCCGCAGATGTAGCCGGCGTTGATGCAGTTGGCCACGCGCCGTTGGAGTTCCGCGGGATCCCACGCGTTCATGAAGTCCCCGTGGAACGTGTAGCCGGGAGCGCTGGTCACGTTCACACCATTGAGTGTTCCTCCCAACGACAACCCGGTCCCGTTCACCGGATAGGTGATCAGGAACTCGAGCCGCGGCACCACGACCGGGTGCGACGCGGGACAGACCAGCCCGACCGCGAACGCCATGTGGTCGCGGTGGTTCGCCGAGTCGAGGTCCCGTCCGTTCCAGCAGGTCGGGAAGTCCAGATATGTCTCGACTTTCGTGCCCGCGGGGCAGTTCAGGAAGTCGCGGCCCGACGGCGACTGCGTGGTGCACGACCACCGCGCCGCCGGGTTCTGGTCTGGTGACGTGGCCTTCGAGTTGCCCACCACGTACCGCAGGCCCTGCGGGTACGCGACGGCCTTCTGCCGGTCGTGAATGCCCTGGTAGTAGATCGTGACGCTGTCGGGCGCGACCGCCTGCCCGTTCTTGTGGAGCGTCGGCACCCAGTACGCCGACTTGTCGGAGGTCGGGTTGCAGTTCGTCGTCCCAGCCCTGAGCGACGTCAGCGTCGACTGCGCGTTCGTCGTCCGGTTGCCGAAGAACTCGTGCATGTGTGAGACACCGGGCTGGTTCTGGAACACGATCGGGTCATCTTGCCTGCGATGACTGGACCCGCAGGTGGCCCGGAATTCCGACCCCGGAACCGCCTGCTGCTCGACCATCGCCCGCGCCTGCTCAGCGCTGTAGACATAGCTGTGCCCCGCATGGGACACGCTGGGCTGTTTCAGGACAAGCCCCGCCGCCACGAGCGACATCGCCACCGCCGCGATGCCGATCGCTCCTCGAATCCGCACGTGCATGGAATCTCCTCTCGCACCACAGTGCGTGAGAGCGCTCTCATGACAGGTACGGTAAACCTACTTGCCTGTGCGTGTCCACGTGAGGGTTGCTCAGGCTTCTTCAGCCTCGACGGCGCGCAGCCGGTACTCACACCCGTACTCGACCGCGTACTGGAGCTCGTAGACGTGCACGATCTTGGGCCCGCCGTGCAGGTGCACGTATGTCACAGTCTGCTTCGGGTCCTCCGGCGTCGACGGCAACGAGTCGACCCGGCCGTCGAGGGGTCCGCCGACGTACCGCACGACATAGGGCTGCGACATGGGCGACCTCCTCTCGCGTTCCTGCCATTCTACGAGGTCGGCAGCTGGATTCGTCCCCGATACAGCCGGTTGGCTCACTGCGCGAACCACTTCAGGGCCGGCTCGCCGAGATGAACTCTTGCAGCGCAACGCATCCAGCGGGCTCCGTCAATCCTGCTTGCGGGCGCGCGACGGCTGCACCCGCATCGGCTCGCCCGGCATCTTCGGGTAGTCCGGCGGGTACGGCATCTCGCCGCGCGGGTCGGCCGCGTACCACTCCAGCAGCGTCTCGATGCCGAACGCCTCGGAGTCCAGCCCGGCGTGCAGGTCGCCGCGCTCCTCCAGCAACTTCGGCACGGTCAGCACGTCGAAGTCATCAGGGTCCACAGAGGACAGTTCGTCCCACGTCACCGGAGTCGAGACGGTAGCGCGCGAAGTCCCCCGCACCGACCAGGCCGAGGCGATCGTGCGGTCACGAGCCGCCTGGTTGAAGTCGATGAAGACGCGCTCACCGCGCTCTTCCTTCCACCACGCCGAAGTCGCCAGCGAAGGCGCCCTCTTCTCGACTTCGCGCGCAAGAGCGATCACCGCGTGGCGGACGTCGATGAAGTCCCACTCAGGCCGGATCCGCACGGCGACGTGAATGCCACGACCACCGGACGTCTTCGGGTAACCGGTCAACCCGGCATCAGCCAGCACCTCGCGCAGCACAGCGGCAACGCGAGCGGCGTCGGAGAAGTCGGTGCCCGGCTGCGGGTCCAGGTCGATGCGCAGCTCGTCGGGGTGATCGACATCAGACCGGCGGACGGGCCACGGGTGGAAGTCGAAGGTGCCCAGGTTCGCGGCCCAGACGATCACGGCCTCCGAGGTCGGGCAGATCTCGTCGGCGGGACGGCCGGACGGAAAGCGGACCTGAACCGTCTCGACGTACGAAGGAGCTCCCTTGGGCACGCGCTTCTGGTAGAACGCCTCGCCCTCCACGCCGTCGACGTAGCGCTTCAACACGACGGGGCGGTCGCGCAGCACGGTCAGCAGATAGGGCGCGACGGTGCGGTAGTACTCGACCACCTGGCCCTTGGTGATGCCGCGCGCGGGGAAGTACGGCTTGTCCGGGTTGGACACGCGCACCAGCTGGTCACCGACCTGAAGCTCGATCGCCTTGGAAGCCACGCCGAAACACTAAAGGCCCCGGACGAACGCCGCGAGCGCCATCTCGAAGCTGTCGCGGTCCAGCTGCGGCGCGACACCCGGCAGCAGGTGGGCGCGGTCCAGGTGCGGGTAGCGGTCCGAGTAGTCGGCAGGGTCGGCGGAGAAGCCGCTGGAGAACGAGCTCAAAGCGGATCCGAACACGATGTACATGAGCCCGGCGGCGATCATCGTGGCCTCGCGGCGTGACCAGCCGGAGGACACCAGGGCGCCGTGCAGCAGGTCCAGGCGTTGTAGCGACTCGGCACGGCCCGCGGGACCGTAGGCCAGGAACGGGACGATGTTCGGGTGCGAGGACAGGGCCGCACGGTACGAGCGCGCGCACTGCACCAACCCGACACGCCAGTCCTCAGCGAACCCCGAGACGTCGACCGAAGACAGGATCGACGACGCGATGTCGTTCAGCAGCTGGTCCTTCGTGCGGACGTGCCCGTACAGCGAGGCAGCCTGAACGCCCAGCTCAGCGGCCAGTTTCCGCATCGAAAGGCCGTCCAGGCCGTCCCGGTCGATGATGGCCAGAGCCACCGACCTGATGCGATCGGGGCTCAGCAGAGGGGTGCTCGGCCGGGGCATGTGGGTTAACCTAACACTGTTTGGTTTTCAGGAGGACCCGTGGACTTGACGCTTTCGGACGAACACCGGCAGCTGAAAGAGCTGGCGCTGCGCTTCACGGATGAGCGCATCGTCCCCAACGCCACGCGCTGGGACCGTGAGGAGGCCATCGACAAGGAGCTGGTCACGCAACTCGGCGAGGTCGGGTTCCTCGGGCTGGGGATCGACGAGCAGTACGGCGGCTCGGGCGGCGACAACCTGGCCTATTGCCTGGTGCTGGAAGAGGTCGCACGCGGAGACAGTGCGGTGCGGGGCATCATCTCGGTGTCACTCGGACTGGTCGCCAAGTCGATCGCGAAGCACGGCACCGAAGAGCAGAAGCAACGCTGGCTGCCGGGCCTCACCGCGGGCACGCGGATCGGCTGTTTCGCCCTCACCGAACCCGGCACCGGATCGGACGCCGGCAGCCTCGCCACCAAAGCCGCGAGAACGGACAACGGCTGGATCCTCAACGGCCGCAAGGTCTTCATCACCAACGGCACGTGGGCGGACGTCGCACTGGTCTTCGCGCGCACTGGCGGACCAGGCCCTAAAGGCATCAGCGCCTTCCTCGTCCCCACCGACACCAAAGGTTTCACCGCCACCGAGATCAAGGGCAAGCTCGGCATGCGCGGCCAGGCGACCGCCGAGATCACCCTCGAAGACGTCGAGATCCCCGACGACGCCCTGCTCAGCGAAGAAGGCTTCAAACTCGCGATGCAGGCACTCGACAAGGGCCGCATGTCGGTGGCCGCGGGCTGCGTCGGAGCAGCAAGAGGCGCCTTCGAGGCAGCGCTCAAGTACTCCAAGGAACGCGAACAGTTCGGCAAGCCCATCGCCGGCTTCCAGCTGGTTCAGGAACTGATCGCCGACATGGCCGTGGAAACCGACGCCGCGAGGCTCCTGACCTGGCGCGTGGCCGACCTGGCCGACCGCGGCCTGCCGTTCGGCACCGAAGCGAGCATGGCCAAGCTCTACGCCAGCGAAGCCGCGGTGAAGGTCGCCAACAACGCCATCCAGGTCTTCGGCGGCTACGGCTACATCGACGAGTACCCCGTGGGCAAGTACCTGCGGGACGCCCGCGTCACCACCCTCTACGAGGGCACCAGCCAGATCCAGAAACTGCTCATCGGCAGGGCACTCACCGGCATCAACGCGTTCCAGTAAAGGAAAAGAACAATGGACTTCACGCTCGACGAGGAGCAGAAGGAGATCCGCGACTGGGTGCGGACCTTCGTGCGCAAGGAGATCATCCCGCTGGAGCCCGAGGTGTTGCGCCGCGAACGCGCGGGCCTGCCCGGTCTGCCGAAGGAAGAGCTCAAGGCGTTGCAGGACAAGGCCAAGCAGGCCGGGTTCTTCGGCGTGCTGACGCCGCAGGAGTACGGCGGCATGGGCCTCGGCGCGATGATGACCGCGCTCATCGAGGCGGAGCTCGGCCGGAGCTTCGTGCCGTTCCGGTTCGGCGGCTACGCGGACAACATCCTGTTCCACGGCAACGAGGAGCAGAAGCAGCGCTACCTGCTGCCGACGATCTCGGGCGAGCGCGTGTCGTGCTTCGCGATCACCGAGCCCGGAGCCGGAAGTGACGCCAAGGCCATCCGCACGACTGCCGTCAAAGATGGCGACGAGTGGGTGATCAACGGCGAGAAGACGTTCATCACCCAGGGCAACGAGGCCGACTTCGTGATGGTCTTCGCCATCACCGACAAGGAGAAGGGCGCGGACGGCGGTGTCACGTGCTTCCTCGTCGACCGCGACATGGGCTGGAAGTCCGAGCCCATCCCGACCATGGGCCAGTGGGGCCCGGCCGCGCTGGTCTTCGACAACGTGCGCGTGCCCGAGAAGAACATCCTCGGCGAGCTCGGCAAGGGCTTCAACCTCGCCATGCAGTGGATCGGCCAGGGCCGTTACCTGCTGCCCGCCCGCGCGCTCGGCAGCGTCGAACGCCTCGTGGAGATGGCCATCGAGCAGGCCAAGAACCGGGTGACGTTCGGCCAGCCCATCGCCGAGTACCAGGCGATCCAGTGGATGATCGCGGACTCCGCGGTCGAGATCGAGGCCCTGCGCTGGCTCGTGCTGCACGCCGCGTGGCTCGTCGACCAGAAGCAGGACTCGCGGCAGGCGCAGTCCATCGCGAAGCTCTACGGCGGCATCAAGGCCAACGAGATCGTCGACCGCGTCCTGCAGATCCACGGCGGCATGGGCTACACCCGTGAGCTGCCGATCGAGCGCTGGTACCGCGAGCTGCGGCTGCTGCGGATCTACGAGGGCACCGACGAGATCCAGCGCCGCACGATCGCCCGCAACCTCCTCAAGGGCCACGCGAACGTCCGGGGCACGCTCGGATAGCTCTATCGTGGGGAAATGCTGCAGCACGACATCCTCGGCGTCGTCGAACGACAGGTCCGCACCTGGTCGCGAGACGACGCCGAGGTGTACGCGGCGGCGACGGGCGGCTACTCCCCCGCGTTCGCCATCCCGTTGCTCCAGCAAGGCGGCCCGCAGCTCGGGCTGACCGGCGCCGACATGACCCAGGTCCTGCACGCCGAACAGTCGCTGTGGCTGCACGAACCGCTCCCGCGACACGGCTCGACGGTCGTCACCAAGACCGTCACCGACATCTACGACAAGGGCTCGGGAGCACTGGTCGTCAGCACCTGGGAGTCGGAGTACGCGACGACCCGCTCGTCGTGCTTCCTCAAGGGCGAAGGCGGTTTCGGCGGCGAGCGCGGCGAGACCCGGAGGTTCGCGATCCCGGACACCGAGCCCGAAGTCGGCTTCTTCGCCACGAAAACTGACCAGGCACTCAGGTATTGCGAGACCGGCGACGTCAACCCGATGCACCACGACGCGGAGTTCGCCCAACGCGCCGGCTTCCCACGCCCCATCCTGCACGGCCTGTGCACGCTCGGAATCACCGTGCGCGGCAAGAACTTCACCGAGCTGCACGCCCGCTTCACCGCCCCGGTGGTCCCGGGAGACGAGCTCAGGATCGAGCACTGGCCGACCGGCGAGTTCCGCACGTCGACGCGCGAAGAACAAGTAATCATCGGATGGGTTCGGTTTTCCGAAGTGGACAACCGCTGAAAGTACGCACGATCGCACCATGAGTAGTGCCCTGGCGACCGTGGACGCCGGAATCGAACCGGTGCGCGTTGCGGTGGAGTCCCGAGACCTGATCAGCGCGGCCGGTGTGACCCACCTGTTGAAGACATCACCACGCGTGCGGGTGGTGCAGGAACGTTCGGACGCGCACGTCTTGCTCGCGGTCGTGAACGAGCTGTGCGCGCAGCAGGCGGCCAGGCTGCGGGCCATCGGCTCGTCCCGGATCGTGGTGATCGCGGCACGGGTGCACGACCTCACGCCGTCGATCGCCGCTCATGCGGGCCTCGCGAACCCCTTGCGGCGCGCGGACGTCAACGCCGAACGCCTGATCAAGCTGCTCGTCGCCGGACAGTCCGTGCCGGAGCGGTCGACGGTGCTGAACGACCGCGATCTGCAGCTGCTGCGGCTGCTGGCCGACGGCGCGACGATCGCGGAGGTCGCGGCGCGGCTGTTCTGCTCGGAGCGCACTGTGAAGTACGCGCTGCACCAGCTGCTGGAACGGTTCGGGCTGCGCAACCGGGTGCACGCCGTGGCGTGGGCCATCCGTTCCAACCTGCTCTAAGCCGCGCGGGAAGCGTGGTACTGGTCCCAGGTGATCGTGCCCAGCAGCACGTCGTGCACGTCGTGCTCGGGTGCGGCGGGCGCGATCGGCTGCGGCTCGTTGGTGGCAGACATGGTGTGGCTCCCGTCGTTTCGTTGCTGTCGTAGGCAAGGAACGACGGGATCACCGTGCCCGGTTCACGTCTGTTCGGGTGACGACCAATCTCAAATGGGAGTCTCAACTGGGACCGAAGACGGAGGACAGCTGCACGCGCCTGCTGATTCCGGCCTTGCGGTAGACGCGGGTCAGGTGCAGTTCGACGGCGCGTTGGGTGACGTTGAACCGTTTGGCGATCTCGCGGTTCGTCTCACCCTCCAGCGCCAGCTCGACGATCCGCGACTCGTGCGGCGTGAGCTTTCCCCAAGCGCCACAACGCACCAGCGCGGGCCGTTCGACCAACGCCGCCCGCGCTTGTTCTGCCAGCTCGACGAGTCCGGCACGGTCGGCGTCGGCCAGCGCGGCCCGCGGCGAGCCCAGCGCGAGGTGCAGGCGTGCCCGCTGATGCAGCAACATCATGCACACCCACGCTGGTGACAACGTACCCGTGTAACCGAGGCGCACCAACATCTCCCGCGCCTCGCCGAGCCGTCCGCAGTCCAAACAGGACGAGACGAACGCAGCCGCCGCCAGTGCCACGCACCCCCGCGCGGGCGACACGCGCCCGGCCAGTGAGTGCATGAGCCGGAACACCTCGGCGTGCCGGCCGTTCGCCCCGTGCGCCCACATCTCCAACGCGACCAGCCAGTCGTTCTCCGCGCCCACGAGCCGGTCCCGCAGCGCGAGATCCAGCAGCACGCGCGACGACCCGGCGCGCAAAAGCCCAAGCCCAGCAAGGACGAGCGACGGCATCGCGTGCTCGGGCAGATCGTCGAACACCTGCTCGGCACCCTCGCCGGACCAGAACGCGCGCAACGCCGGCGCCACCGGGGAGTCGACGATCTCCCGCCCGCTCAACGGACTCATCGCCATCGCGACGGCCCGGAACGACTCCGGCGGCCCCTCATCCCCTGCCGGCACACCGAGAACGTCCTCGTCGCACTGCCAGTCGAGCACCACCGCGGCGAGCCAGTCCAAGGCGCCATCAGGGTTTCCCTCGGCCGACAGACGCTGCCAGCACCGCGCCAGCTCGTCCGCGCGAGGTGCGATTCCGCACCGCAGATGGAGATCCGCCATCGCGATCGCCACCTGCGCGTTGAGCTGCCCGCTCATCGGCTCGCGCAACGCCGCCCGCAGGCACCGCATCGCCTGCTCTGGCCGTCCCGCCGCCCGGTGAAGACGCGCGGCGGTGCGCAACGCCGGCGCCACCCAGTGCGCCCCAACAGGTTCCGCGCACGCCACGAGGTGCTCGGCCACGGCGGTCACCGGGTCGCAGCGCCGGTGCATCACCTCCGCGGCCGCGTGGTGCAGGCGTTCGCGCAGGTCCGGCGCCATCTCCTGCCAGATCGCCCGACTCAGCGCAGGCGAGACGATCCGCATCGGCTCGCAGACGACGAGCCGGGCGTCGGCAAGACGTTCGAACGCCGCGAGCGTGTCGCAGGAGTCCATGCCCGCGACCTCGCACAGCAGGTCCAGCGGCGCACTCCCGAGCACGGCGAGCGCACGTGCCACCGCCACGGCATCGGCGTCCAGCACCTGCCAGTACCGCCGCGCGGCCTGCAACAGCCGCGGCAACCGCAGGCCGCGCAACGAAGCCGGAGAGACCTCGCCAGGCTCCAGAAGATCGAGAACATCGTTCAGCACGCCCGGCGCGCCACCGCTGTGATCGAGACACAGCGAGGTCAGCTCGGGCGAGGCCGCGACGTCGAACCGGCGCCGGATCATCTCGGCCACCGCGTCGGCGCCGACCGGCCGCAACGGCACCCGCACGGCGTCCGCGACGAGATCAGCCAGCCCTGGTGGCGGCGACACGGGGTCGAAGTCCCCCGCCAGCACCACCACGCCCCGGAACCGCGCCAGCCGCTCGGCCTCCTCGGCCGACAGCCGCTCGACGTCGTCCACCAGCAGCAACGTGTCGCCGCCGGACAACGCCCGCAACCCGCGCACCGGCCGCATCCCGCTGCGCACCGCGATCGACGACGCGACGCACAACAACGCGCTCTTGCCCATTCCGGGAGCCCCGTGGACAACGCACGACCGCCCACGACCGAGCGCCTCTGTCAAGGCCGCGATCTCCCGTTCACGCCCCACGAGCACGCCACCGGCCTGGCGTACGACGGCCTCGACGAGACCAGGGCGGAACGGGGCGACCATGCCGTCCAGCAAAACGCGAGAGGCCTCGCAGAACCATGCAGAAGGACCGGCAGAAAGTTGCGCATCTCTGCCCGTTCGCACAGCCCGCGTCCAGCGAAAACGCCTGGAAATCCATCGTCGAGGCGATGCGACTGGTAATGGGAACGGCCCACCGTGAACCAATTCGGCACCCATTACGTGACAACTGCTGAACACTGGCGAACACCTCAGGGAGTCCCGATGCGGGTCGCGTCACGCACCGTCTTCGACTTCGTCCGGCCGAACGGCAACACCGCCCCGGTCGAGACCGAGCTGCTCTACCAGTCGGAGGACCCGTACGCGGTGACGATGAGGTTCCACGCGGGCGGCGCGGTCGCGACCTGGATCATGGGCAGGGACCTGCTGATCGAGGGCATGACGACGCCGTCCGGTCTCGGTGACGTCCGGCTGCGGCCGCACGCCAGCCGCACGCTCGTGCTGGAGCTGATCTCCGACCGGCACGTCACGGTGTTCCGGCTGCCCACCGGCACGCTGCGGAAGTTCCTCGACGCCACCTACCGGCTCGTGGCGCCCGGTGCCGAGCACTTCGACGCGGACGCGTTCCTCGACACGGTCCTACGCTGAGAGCTTGAGTGCCGCGGTCAGCTGCTGCTGCAGTTTGGTCATGCCAGGCGACTCGTAGCCGTCGGACTCCGCGAGCGCGCGCACCCGGTGCCGGGTAGCCGCGCCGTGGTCGTTCATCCGCTCGCAGACGCCGGCGAGCGCGATCAGGACCGACACCTTGGCCTCCGGGTCGGCCACCCCGTCCGCGGCGGTGACCAGCTCGTCATGGGCCTCGGCCAGCCGCCCGGCGGTGGCCAGCGCGGTGCCGCGGGTGTGGTGCAGCAGCCCCCGCAGGCCCGTGACCGACTCGCCGATGAGGGCGTCGGCTTCTGCCGTCACGACCAGCGCCTCCTCGACGTCGCCCGCGGCAGTGAGGCTGTCCGCGAGGCGCAGCAGCAGTTGGGCCGCGTTCTCGTCGGCCACACCGCCCTTGGCCCACTCCTCGGCGACGCACGCGCGATGTGTCTCGACCGCGTCGGCATATCGGCCGAGCCGTTGCAGCAGCACTCCCGCGAACGACAGCGAGATCACCACGCCCAGCGGCAAGCCGGCCTCGCGGAACAGCTCGGCGGCACGACGCGCATGGGTCACGCCCGTCTCGTGGTCGCCCATGCGGGTTTCGATCGCCGCGCGGTAGTAGTGCGCCCAGGCCGTTTCGAGCACGGAACCGCACTCCTCCGCGACGCGCAGGGCACGCTCATGCGTCGCCGCGGCCAGCGGGATGTTGGGGACACGAGCTGCATACACCCAGCACACGAAGTTGAGCTGCTGAGCTTCCTGCTCCTGTATACCGAGTGCATGCGCCGCGTCCACACCCGCTGAATAGACCTCCAGCCACAGCTCGCCCGCCCCGCGATGGTCCGAGTACCAGTGCATCGAGCGAGCCAGCGCCAGCACCAGGGCGTGCGCCCCGTCGGCGATGGCCTCGCGGAACGCGCCGCGCCAGTTCGCCAGTTCCGCGGAAAGCCAGCGATCCGCACTCGCCAGATCTGACGCACCCTGCTCGTCGGGGTGGAACGACGACGCAGCGGCTGTTGCGGTCGTCAGCAGCCAATCGCGCGTGCGCAGGCGGTGTGTCTCGAGGTCGCTCTCCTCGCTGTGCAAGCGTTCGCGCGCGTAGTCCCGAATCAGGTCGTGGCACGAGTACCGGCCAGGGACCTCCGGCCGCAGCAGCGACGCGTCGACGAGCTCCTCCAGCAACGTCTCCGCGTCGTCGGCCGGGATGCCGGCGGCGATCGCGGCCAGCGCGACGGACGTGTCCGGCCCGTGCACGAGCGCGAGCCGACGGAAGATCGTCTGGGTCTCCGGGGCGAGCTGGCGG
>JAVXWK010000862.1:0-4118 GCA_032230575.1 Pseudonocardiales bacterium
CACCGGGGCCTCCCACGCCTGTCGGATAGGCCGAGCAGGCCACTCCTGCCCGGCAACCCACGAACAAGCGTGAGCGAGGCCCCGGCCCGCGACCACTCACATCAAGCGGTCACGTCATACCGTCTAGGGCTTCAGCACGGCCCAGACCGCGTCCGCGATGATCTCGCGGGCCTCGGCCAGGTCGAACACCCCGAGCAGGAACCGGCGCACCGACTCGTGCGCCGGTCCCATCACCACGGGTTCGAGCGCCCACGGCGGCACCGCGCGCATTTCGCCGGAGTCCATGCGTTCGAGGAACCACGCCAGCACGGCCGCGAACTCCGCCTGCTTCACCGCCGGGTCGGCGTGGTCCGGTGCGGCGTAGAGGAAACGCGCGCGGCTCGGGTTCTCGGTGACCCAGTCCAGGTAGCGCAGCGCCAGGTCGCGCACGGCGTCACCGGCCGGTCTGGAATCCAGGGCGGGCGTCATCGCGGCGACGCAGCGGCCGTAGCTGTCGGCGTAGAGCTGCGCGAAGACGCCCGCGCGGCTGCCGAAGTGGTGGTAGATGCTGCCGTTCGACATGCCGGACCGCTCGGTCAGTGCCGCGATCGTGACGGCGTCGAGGCCGCCCTCTTCAACGAGCTGGAGTGCCGCGTCGAGGAGAGACTGTCGTCGGTCGGCCATGAGGGTTAGAGTACCGCTCTGGAGCAACGCTCCAGAGAAGGGGAGAGCAATGGCGCTGTCGATTCCCGGCCTGCTGCGCGACCGGGTCGCCCGCACGCCCGACGCCGAGGCGATGCGGTACCGCACGTCCGCCGGCTGGACCTCGCTCACGTGGGCTGAGCTGCAGGAACGTGTCGCCGCGGAAGCGTTCGGGCTGCGCGCGGCCGGTCTTGGCAAGGGTGACCGGGTCGCGTTGATGGGCGGCACCAGCATCGAGTGGATCGTCACCGATCTGGCCGTGCTCGCCGCCGGTGGCGCCACCACGACGATCTACCCGAACAGCACTCGCGGCGAGGTCGCGCACATCGTCGGCGACTCCGGCAGCCGCGTGGTCGTCGTGGACACCGACGAGCAGGCCGCGATCATGCCGGGCGAGGTCGAGGTGCTGCGGTTCGGCGCGGTTCCCCAGGCCGACGGCGACTACGACGCGTTGATCGACGAGTTGGGCCCGGACGACCTCGCGACGTTGATCTACACCTCGGGCACGACCGGCACACCCAAGGGCGTCGAGCTCACCCACGACAACTGGCTGACGACGTCGGAGTCCATTGCCTCGCTGGGCATTCTGCTGCCCACCGACCTGCACTTCCTGTGGCTGCCGCTGTCGCATGCGTTCGGCAAGGTGCTGACGATGGCGATGATCGCCGCGGGCGTGCCGACCGCCGTCGACGGCAGCGTCGAGCGGATCGTCGACAACCTCGGCGAGCTGAAGCCGACCATCGTGGCCGCCGCACCGCGCATCTTCGAGAAGATCCACGGCCGGATCGTCGCGGGCGCGCGCGAGAAGGGCGGGCTCACGTTCCGGATCTTCAGCTGGGCCGACCGCGAGCACGGACCGGCGACGCGCTGGCTCGCGGATCGCCTGGTGTACCGCAAGCTGCGCGAACGCGTGGGCGGCCGGATCCGGTACTTCGTGTCGGGCTCGGCGCCGCTCGCCCACGAGATCGCGGAGTTCTTCGCGCGCTCCGGCATCACGATCCTGGAGGGCTACGGCCTGACCGAGTCGTCCGCCGGGTCGTTCTTCAACCGCCCTGGCATGATCCAGATCGGCACCGTCGGCCCGCCGATCCCCGGCATGGAGGTCAAGATCGCGGACGATGGGGAGGTCTTGCTCAAAGGCCCCGGCCTCATGCGTGGCTACCACAACCGGCCGGACGCGACCGCCGAGACGATCATCGACGGCTGGCTGCACACCGGCGACATCGGCGAGCTGGACGACGCGGGGCGGTTGAAGATCACCGACCGCAAGAAGGAACTGATCAAGACCTCGGGCGGCAAGTACGTGGCGCCCGCCAGGATCGAGAGCATGATCAACGCGGCCTCGCCGTACATCAGCAACGTGATCGTGCACGGCGACCGCCGCAAGTACTGCGTGGCGCTGGTGACGCTCGACCCGGACACCGCTTCGGGTCTGACCGACGCGGAGTCCGAGGTCTCGCAGGCGATCAAGACCGTCAACGCGCAGCTCGCGCGGCACGAGACGATCAAGCGGTTCGCGGTGCTGGAGCGCGACTTCAGCGTCGAGGACGGGTTGCTGACCGCGTCGCTGAAGCCGCGCCGCCGTGAGATCGAGAAGCGCTACGCCGAGACCCTGGACGGCCTCTACTAGCGCCCCAAGTCGCTACGCCATCAGCCGGTCACCGGCGCTTGTCGTCGTCGCGCTCGACCTCGACACGTTCCTTGCGCACCTCGCCCTTGACGGACTTCTGCTCGGTGACCGCGTCCTTCTCGAGCCGGACCCGTTCGACGGCCTCCGTGCGCTTCTGCACCACCGGTTCCTCGCGGTGCAGCGTGACCTCGGCCTGCTCGTCGGCGAACGCCTTGCCCGCGTTGCCCTTCACCGGCTCGCGGACGACCCGGACCTCCTCGTGCGTCACCGGCACGGTGACGTTGCGCTGCTCGGTGACCGTGTGCTTGACCAGCCGCACCCGGCCCGTCTCGACGCTGCGGGTGCCGACGTCGAGCTTCTCCTCCGAGAGCGTGACCTCGGCGGCGTTGTCCGAGCGTTTGCCGCCGAGCCGGTCGTGCTCACCGGACTTGGGCTGCGGCATCCTCATCCCGTAGTGCCGGTAGAGCGCCTCCTGCTCCTGGTCCGACATGTGGTCGCCCGAGGTGTGCACGCTCGGCGCGTCCTTCACCTGCTCCTTGGCGACGGGGACGGTGATCGCGCCACCCGCCACCTGTCCTTGCTGGATCGGGACGAAGCTCTCCTTCATGCCGAACAGTCCGGTGTGGACTTCCGCCCACATCGGCCTGCCGGTGTCGTCCTCGAGCCACACCCGCTTGACCGAACCGATCTTCTCGCCGTGGTTGTCGATCACGTCGCAGTCGTACAGAGCCTCAACGTGCGTCTGATCGATCATCGCGCTGTCCTTCCGCATTGGCTGTCGGCTTGCCAACGCGAGGTACCCGCCACCGCACGGCCGATCGCGGGCGCCCACCGACCAGGTGACCGCCCACGCCCGGCAATTCAGTCGAGTGAGTGACCCTCAGTCACAGACAGCTCCGCGCGACGCGGACCCGACGAGCTTGGCGTACTTGGCGAGCACGCCGCGTTCGTAACGCGGAGGCAGCGGAGCCCAGCCTTCCTTCCGGCTTTCCAGGTCGGCGTCCACGTCGAGAGTGCCGGAGGCGACGTTCAGCGTGATCTGATCGCCGTCGCGCACGAACGCGATGGGCCCGCCGTCGACCGCCTCGGGCGCCACGTGGCCGACGCACAACCCCGTGGTACCACCGGAGAAGCGGCCGTCGGTGAGCAGCAGGACGTCCTTGCCGAGGCCCGCGCCCTTGATCGCCGCGGTGATGGCGAGCATCTCGCGCATGCCCGGCCCGCCCTTGGGGCCCTCGTAGCGGATCACCACGACGTCGCCCGCGGCGATCGTGCCGTCTTCCAGCGCGTCCATCGCGGCGCGCTCGCGGTCGAACACCCGCGCGGTGCCGGTGAAGACGTCCGAGTCGAAGCCGGCCGACTTCACGACGGCGCCGTCCGGGGCGAGAGATCCGCGCAGGATCGTGATGCCGCCGGTGTGGTGGATGGGCTTGTCGAGGGCGCGCAGCACGAGACCGTCGGGGTCGGGCGGGTCGATGTCGGCGAGGTTCTCGGCGACCGTGCGGCCGGTGACGGTGAGACAGTCGCCGTGCAGCAGACCGGCGTCCAGCAGCGCCTTCATCACCACGGGCACGCCGCCGATGCGGTCGACGTCGGTCATCACGTGCCGCCCGAACGGCTTCACGTCGGCCAGGTGCGGAACGCGCGAGCCGATGCGGCTGAAGTCGTCCAGCGACAGTTCGACGCCGGCCTCGTGCGCGATCGCGAGCAGGTGCAGCACGGCGTTGGTGGAGCCGCCGAACGCCATGACGACGGCGATCGCGTTCTCGAACGCCTCGCGCGTCATGATCTGCCGGGCGGTGATGCC
>JAVXWK010000865.1:0-5674 GCA_032230575.1 Pseudonocardiales bacterium
GTCGACGCCGTCAGCGACCAGCTGCCACAGCTCCTCAGGCGACGAAACGCCTCCGGGATAACGGCAAGCCATACCGACGATGACGATCGGATCATCCGAAGGAGACACCAGAGCCGGCAACTCGGACACCACGTCCGCAGCGCCGAACAGCTCGTCCCGCAGGAAGCTCGCCAGCACGGCGGCCGTCGGGTAGTCGAACGTCAACGTCGCCGGCAACCGCAGCCCGGTGACCTCACCGAGCCGGTTGCGCAGCTCGACCGCCGTCAGCGAGTCGAAGCCGAGCGACTGGAACGCGCGCGACGGGTCGATCGTCTCGCCGCCACTGTGACCGAGCACCGCACCGACCTCGGCACGCACCACGTCCAGCAACGCTTCCAAGCGAGCCGCGTCATCCAGACCTGCCAGCCTCTGCACCAACGAGGACGATGCCCCCGAAGCAGCCGTGCGACGCGCGCGAACCTTCACAAGTCCCTGCAGCACCGCTGGAACCTCGCCCCGCGCCCGGAACACCGGCAGATCGAGCCGCAGCGGCAGCACCAGGGACGCGCCAGAAGAGAGTGCGGCGTCGAAGAGTTCCACGCCTTCCGCGGGCGTGATCGGCGGCATTCCGGACTTCGCAAGGCGTTCGGCGTCCGCACCGGACAGCATGCCCGTCTCGGCCCACGCACCCCATGCCAGCGACACCCCCGGCAGCCCGGCGGCGTGCCGGTGCTCGATCAGCGCGTCGAGGAACGTGTTGCCCGCCGCGTAGTTGCCCTGGCCGGACGACCCGAAGACACCCGCGCCGGACGAGTACACGACGAACGCCGAGACGTCCGAAGCAAGCTCGTGCAGGTTCCACGCGGCGTCGACCTTGGGACGCAACACGGCTGACAACCGCTCCGGCGTGAGCGACTCGATGACACCGTCGTCCAGCACACCGGCCGTGTGCACGATGGAGCGGATCTCGTGGCCGGCAAAGAGGTTCGCGACGGCGTGCCGGTCGGCGACATCGCACGCCGCCACGGTGACCGACGCGTCCAGCTCCGCCACCCAGTCCGGCGTCCCGCCGCGACGGCTGACCAGCACCAGGTCACGAACACCATGCGCGGCAACGAGATGCCGCGCGATGACCTGACCGAGCCCACCGGTTCCGCCGGTGATCAGCACAGGTCCTTCCACAGCGACGCTCTCACCGGCGGCGATCCGGGCGATGCGCGGCACGAACACCTTTCCGCCCCGCAACCGCAGCTGCGGCTCGGCACTCGCGAGCACCGCGTCCGGAAGGTCACCGTCGGTCTCGACCAGTGCGAACCGTCCGGGATGCTCCGACTGCGCGGCCCGCACCAGGCCCCACACCGCCGACGCACCCAGATCGCCTTGTCGCGTAACGAAAACGAGCTTTTCGACCCGTTCGGTCGCGATCCACTCCTGGATCTTCGCGAGCACCTGAGCCGTCAACGCGTGCGCGGCCTCGACCGGCGCGCCTTCGGCCTCCACCCGCTCCACGACGTGCGCCGCCGGAATCGCGTCGGTCAGTGTGATCGGCACCCAGTCCAGCCCGAACAACGCCTCGTGCGCGGCACCGAGCTGTCGCGCCGACACGGCCCGCGTCACCAGCGACCCGACCGTCGCCACCGGCGCACCCGTGGTGTCGGCGATGGTGATCTCCATCGAGCTGTCGCTGGTGGTCCGCAGACGCACCCGCAACGACGTGGCTCCGGCCGCGTGCAGCGCGACGCTCTCCCACGAGAACGGCACCGCGCCCTCGGTCCGCTGGTCGGCGAACGCCACCGCGTGCAGCGCCGCGTCCAGCAGCGCCGGGTGGATGCCGAAACCGGTCGCGCTCACGTCCTCGGGCAGAGCTACCTCGGCGAACACCTGGTCGCCCAGCTTCCACGCGGCCCGCAACCCCTGGAACGCGTGCCCGTAGTCGAACCCGAGCTCCGCGAACCGCTCGTAAGCACCCTCGACCTGCATCGCCTCAGCCCCAGCAGGGGGCCACACGCTCGCGTCGAAGTCCCGGACCGACGTTCCACTCGCCAGGAAACCAGCCGCGTGCTCGGTCCACGGCAGGTCGCTGTCCTCAGGACGGCTGTGAATCGCCACCGCGCGGCGCTCGCCCTCCGCCCCCACGCGGATCTGCACCTGCACAGCACCGGACTCGGGCAGCACGAGCGGAGCCGCGATCGTCAGCTCGTCGACACGGTCGAGCCCCACCTCGTCCGCGGCCCGCAGCGCGAGCTCGACAAGCGCCGCACCGGGCACCAGCACCTTGCCGTGCAGCGAGTGGTCCCGCAGCCACGGGTGGGTGCGCAGCGACAGCCTGCTCGTGAACAGCAGGCCCTCTCCCCCGGCCAGCTCGACCGCGGCCCCGAGCAGCGGGTGCTCGACCGCGCCCAGGCCGGCCGATCGCACGTCCGACTTGGCCGACACCTCGGGCCAGAACCGCTGCTGCTCGAACGCGTACGTCGGCAGGTCGACCTTGCGGCCATGTTGACAGAACTTGTTCCAATCAACATTGACGCCGTCAACATTGATTCGACTCAATGCAGTCAACATTGACTTGACTTCGTCAACGTTGCGCCGGACCGCGGGCACGCAGCCGTCCACCATCGCGGACAGCACGCCATCGGGCCCGATCTCGACGAACTTCACGTCGCCCAGCGCGGTGACGTTGTCGTGGAAGCGCACGGTGTCGCGGACGTGGTCGACCCAGTAGTCGACGTTGTTCACTTGTCCGGATGTTGACATGCGGACAAGCGGCTCGTGGAAGGTCAGGTCACTGATCGCCTCGCGGAAATCCGCCAGCATCGGCTCCATCAACGGCGAGTGGAACGCGTGCGAGACCTTCAACCGCTTGTTCTTCCACTTCGCGGCGATGGCGAGCACTTCTTCTTCGACACCGGCGATCACCACGGACCGAGGCCCGTTGACCACCGCGATGGACACGCCTTCGGTCAGGTGCTCACGGACCTTCTTCTCGGACGCGACCACCGACACCATGGCGCCACCGGCCGGCAACGCCTGCATGAGCGACGCACGCGCGGTGACAAGATGACAGGCGTCCTCGAGGCTGAAGACGCCGGCGACATGCGCGGCCGCGATCTCACCGATCGAATGACCAGCGATGTGGTCAGGCTTCACGCCGTAGAACTCGAACAGCCGGTAGAGCGCCACCTGGAACGCGAACAACGCGGGCTGCGTGTGCCCGGTCTGGTTCAGCGCATCCTGGTCGCTCCCCCACATGACCTCGCGAACAGCGGGGTCGAGGTTGGCGAGCACCGCGTCGAGTGCCTCGGCGAACACCGGGAACGTCTCGTACAGCCCGCGCCCCATGCCCACCCGCTGCGAGCCCTGCCCGCTGAACAGGAAGGCGAGCTCCCCGGCCTTGGCCACCCCGGACGCCAACACCTCGCCATCGAGCACCACAGCCCGGTGATCGAACCTCGCACGCGTGGTCAGCAACGAGTACGCGATGTCGGCCGCATCCCCAGGCCACGCCTTGATCCGCTCGACCTGTCCGGCCAGCGCCTCGGCCGACCGCGCCGACACGACCAACGGAACCGATCCCGCCTGGGAGCCCTGAGGGGAGACCGAGGTCCCGGTGGGCGCCTCGATGATCACGTGGGCGTTGGTGCCCGAGACGCCGAACGACGAGACGCCGGCGCGGCGCGGCCGGGAGACGGTGGGCCAGGCGGTCGCAGTGGTCACCAGGGAGACATCGCCCGCGGTCCAGTCGATGTGGGTCGAGGGCTGGTCGACGTGCAGGGTCGCGGGCACCACGCCGTGTTGCATGGCGTGGACCATCTTGATGATGCCGGCGACACCGGCGGCGGCCTGCGTGTGGCCGATGTTGGATTTGATGGAGCCGAGCAGCAGGGGCGAGGGACGGTCCTGGCCGTACACCGCCAGCAGCGCCTGCGCCTCGATCGGGTCGCCCAGCGTGGTGCCGGTGCCGTGCGCTTCGACAACGTCCACATCGGACACGGACAGGCCGGCGGAAGCCAGAGCCGAGCGGATGACACGCTGCTGTGAAGGACCGTTCGGGGCAGTCAACCCGTTGGACGCGCCGTCCTGGTTGATCGCCGAGCCGCGCACGACGGCCAGAATCGTGTGGCCGTTGCGCAGAGCGTCGGACTGGCGTTCAAGGACCAGCAGGCCGACGCCCTCGCCCCAGCCCGTGCCGTCGGCGGCGTCCGCGAAGGACTTGCAGCGCCCGTCCATCGCGAGACCGCGCTGCTTCGAGAAGGCCACGAAGGAGCCCGGCGTCGACATGACGGTGACACCACCGGCCAGAGCCAGCGAGCATTCGCCGTTGCGCAGCGCGGAAGACGCCAGGTGCAAAGCGACCAAAGAGGACGAGCAAGCCGTGTCGATGGTGACCGCAGGACCTTCGAGGCCGAAGGTGTAGGCGACGCGTCCGGAGAGCACGCTCTGCGCGGTTCCGGTGCCCTGGTAGCCCTCGAAGATGTCGTCGGACACCAGAGTCGAGTAGTCGTTGGACATCACGCCCGCGAAGACACCTGTCTTCGAGCCACGCACCGAAGCCGGGTCGATACCCGCGCGTTCGAAGGCCTCCCAAGCCGTCCGCAGGAGCAGGCGATGCTGGACGTCCGTCGCGAGGGCCTCGCGCGGCGACATGCCGAAGAAGTCCGGATCGAACGACGGGGCGTCGTGCAGGAAACCACCCTGCGTCACGTGGGTCTTGCCCGAGGCGTCCGGATCTGGGTCGAACAGATCATCCAGGTCCCAGCCGCGGTTCGCCGGGAAGCCGGTGACGCCGTCGCGCTCCTCGAACACCAGGCGCCACAGGTCTTCCGGCGACGAGACACCGCCGGGGTACTGGCAGGCCATGCCGACGATCACGATCGGATCGTCCGAGACCGCGACAGCGGCCTCGGGCACGTAGACGTCGGCGCCGAACAACTCGTCCAGCAGGAACGAAGCCAGGGCTCCCGCGGTCGGGTAGTCGAAGATCAGCGTCGCGGGCAGCCGGATACCCGTGGAGGCGGTCAAGCGGTTGCGCAGCTCGACAGCGGTCAGCGAGTCGAACCCGAGGCCCTGGAACGTGCGCGTGCGGTCCACTTCGGACGCATTGCCGTGACCGAGCACCGCGGCCACCTCGACAGCGACCAGGTCCAGTAACGCGCCCAAGCGCGCGTCCGAGCCGAGCCGCGACAGCTCGGCGACCAGTCCTTCCGCCGCGACGGACTGGGCGGCAGCACGACGCTTCGGGGTCTTGATCAAGCCGCGCAACAACGGCGGTGGCGCGCCCTGAGAACGCAGAGCCGGAAGATCCAGTCGCAGCGGCAGCAGGAAAGCATCGGAACCAGCGGCTCCGGCGTCGAACAACGCGAGCCCCTCGGCGACCGACAGAGGCGGCATGCCAGAACGAGCGATGCGCCGCATGTCGGCATCCGACATCGACGCGGTCATGCCCGACGTCTGCTCCCACGCACCCCACGCCAGTGCGACGGCGTGCTGACCGGAAGCGCGCCGCACACGGGCCAGCGCGTCCAGGAAAGCGTTGGCAGCGGCGTAGTTCGCCTGCCCGGCACCACCGAACGTGCCCGCGGCCGACGAGAAGAGCACGAAAGGCACATCAGGCAGCAACGCGTGCTGGTGCAGTGCCGCATCAACCTTGGGACGTAACACCGTGTCATGACGAGACGGATCAAGCGACTCGATCACA
>JAVXWK010000886.1:0-4425 GCA_032230575.1 Pseudonocardiales bacterium
CACGACGGTGGCCAGCGGGGTGAAGAGCAGTGCTACGAGGAACAGACCGCCGGTGACCACTGACGCGAGACCGGTTCGGGCGCCTTCGCCAACGCCCGCGGCCGACTCGAGGAACACGGTGTTCGGGGCGGAACCCGTTACGCCACCGGCGATCGCACCGGCGCCGTCCACCATGAGGATCCTGCCCATGCCCTCCACGCGGCCGTCACGCGTGAGGCCGGCCTCGTCGGACACCGAGGTGATGGTGCCCATGGCGTCGAAGAAGCCGGACAGCACCAGGGTGAACAGGAAGATCGTCGCGGCGATCACGCCGGCCGAGACGAACCCGCCGAACAGGTCCACGCGACCGAACAGGCCGAAGTCGGGCGAGCTGACCACGGACGAGGGCAGCGACGGGGTCACGAGCCCCCAACCCTTGATCGTGAAGACCGAGTTCACCACGACCGCGACGACGGTCGCGACCACGATGCTGATCAGGACCGCGCCCGGAACTCCGCGCGCCATCAGGACGATCATCAGCAGCAGGCCCAGGCAGAAGATCACGATCGGCCAGCCGCTGAGGTGGCCGTCGAAGCCCATCCGCACCGGAACCGTGGAACCAACCGCATCGGGCGTGCGGGTCACGAAGCCCGCGGAAACCAGTCCCACCAAAGCGATGTAGAGGCCGATGCCCACGGTGATCGCGATCTTCAACGGCTCGGGGATCGCGTTGATGATGCGTTCGCGGACACCCGAGGCGGCCATCACGACGATGCAGAGGCCCTCGAGCACCACCAGGCCGAAGGCCTGAGCCCACGTCATGGTCGGCGCCATCTGGAAGGCCACGACGCCGTTGACGCCCAAACCGGCCGCCAGAGCCAAAGGCGCGTTGCCGATCAGTCCCATGAGGACGGTCATCACGCCGGCGGCGAGAGCGGTCGCCGTGGTGATCTCGGCGATGGTGAGCTTCGCACCGGTGATGTCGGCCGAGGCGCCGAGGATCAACGGGTTCAGCAGCACGATGTACGACATCGCGACGAAAGTCGTGATACCGCCCCGTACCTCGCGGCCTAACGAGCTGCCGCGTTCGGTGATGCGGAAGAACTGGTCGAGGGCCGACGTCGATTGTCGGCTCCGCAGTTGAGTCATGGTGGACGGCCTTTCCCATGCCGGTGGGCGCGTTCCAACGCCGGAACGCGTTTAGCTACAGCTCCGGTCAGCAAGACAGGCTTTTGGCCGTCGTCAGTAATCGATACGGGTTGCGAGTGACGTCCACGCGGTAAACGGGGCGTTGTCCTCGCCTGTGGAGATCTGGTGCACGGGCAGGTCCCACTCGGAACGGGACTTGCTGAACAGTTCGTAGAACTCGCGGTCGTCGAACCCGGCCGCGGCCGCGTCGTGGCGGTCGGCGGCGTAGACGACCCTGTCCACCCGCGCCCAGAGCGCGGCGGACAGGCACAGGGGACACGGCTCGCACGACGAGATCAGCGTGCAGCCGGTCAACTTGAAGTCACCGAGCACCTGGCAGGCCGCGCGGATCGCGACGACCTCGGCGTGAGCGGTGGGAACCAGGGTGGGCGTCACCTGGTTGACGCCCGTGGCGATGACCTGTCCGTTGCGGACGATCATCGCGCCGAACGGGCCGCCGCCGGAGGCCACGTTGCGAGTGGCCAGGTCGATGGTGGCGAGCAGATGTGCGTTCATGCGGGGAACTCTCCCAAAATGATCAAACTCAAGTACCGGTGAGATGTTCCGGGCGGACCGGGACGCGGGTGAGCGCCAGGCCGGTCGCCGCGCGGATCGCCGCCACGATCGCCGGGGTCGACGAGATGGTGGGCGGTTCGCCGACGCCCCGGATGCCGTACGGGGCATGGGGATCGGCGAGCTCGAGCACGTCGATGCTCATCGGCGGCATGTCGAGCACGGTGGGAATCAGGTAGTCGGTGAAGGACGGGTTGCGCACCTTGCCGCCGGAGGTCTGGATCTCCTCCATCACCGCGAGGCCGAGGCCCTGGGCGGAACCGCCCTGAATCTGGCCCACCACGGCCTGCGGGTTCAGTGCCTTACCGACGTCCTGAGCGCAGTCGAGAGAAACCACGCGCACGAGACCAAGGTCGACGTCCACGTCGACGACAGCGCGGTGAGCCGCGAAGCCGTACTGGACGTGCGCGTTTCCTTGTCCCGTAACGGGATCCAAAGACTCAGTCGCGCGATGCCGCCACTCGGTCGTCTCGTCGATCACTTCAATGCCGATGTCGGTGCGGCCGGCCAGCTTGTCGCGCACCAACGCGCAGGCGGCCTTCACCGCACCACCGGTGACATAGGTCTGGCGCGAAGCCGAGGTCGAGCCGCCGTTGCCGATCGTGGTGTCCATCGGCAGCACGGTCACGCGCTCGATGCCCAGCTCGGTCCGCA
The DNA here is from genome assembly GCA_032230575.1 of Pseudonocardiales bacterium. Classification (GTDB taxonomy): domain Bacteria; phylum Actinomycetota; class Actinomycetes; order Mycobacteriales; family Pseudonocardiaceae; genus Lentzea. The sequence goes on from JAVXWK010000886.1 coordinate 2,395, forward strand.
CGATCTGCTGCATGATCGTCACCAGACCCTGGCCGACCTCGCAGGCAGCGGTGTGCACGGCGGCAGCCAGCTCGCCGTTGACCATCGAGACGCGAACACGGGCGGTCGAGTAGTCGTCGTAGCCCTCGGAGAAGCAGATGTTCTTGATGCCGACGGCAAAGCCGACGCCACGAACGACACCCTCGCCGTGTGTCGTGTTGGACACGCCACCGGGCAGCTCGCGGATGTCCGACGAGGTACCAGCAGGCAAAGGCTTGTCCTGCACGAGCTTCAGCAGCTGTGCGACGGGCGCGGCCGAGTCGACCACCTGACCGGTCGGCATCACGGAGCCCTCGGTCATCGCGTTGCGCACCCGAACGTCGACCGGCGACATCCCGAGAGCCTCTGCCAGCTTGTCCATCTGGGTCTCGTAGGCGAAACCTGCCTGCACAGCACCGAATCCACGCATCGCACCGCACGGCGGGTTGTTCGTGTAGACGCCGTAAGCATCGATCGTGACGTTGTCGACCTCGTACGGGCCAACGCCCAGAGTCGCCGCATTTGCCACGACAGCGGGAGTCGAGGAGGCGTAAGCACCGCCATCCAAGTACATCCGTGTGCGGACGTACACGAGCTTGCCGGTGTGGTCGGCGCCGTGCTCGTAGTACAGCACGGCCGGGTGCCGGTGCACGTGCCCGTAGAACGACTCTTCGCGGTTGTAGACCATCTTCACGGGCTTGCCGGTGTACAAAGCCAGCAGACACGCGTGCACCTGCATCGACAGGTCTTCACGGCCACCGAACGCGCCACCGACGCCGGACAGCGTCAGCCGCACCTGATCCTGCGGCAGGCCCAACGCGGCAGCGATCTGGTCACGGTCGACGTGCAACCACTGCGTCGCGATGTACAGGTCGACCGAGCCGTCGACCGCCGGCACCGCGAGCCCGGACTCAGGCCCGAGGAAAGCCTGGTCCTGCATGCCGACCTCGTACCGGCCGGTGACGACGACGTCGGCCTCGACGTCCTGAGAACCACGGCGGATCGGTACATGACGCACCAGGTTGCCGCCAGGGTGCAAAGGGGTGTCGTCGACCGCCGTTTCCATGTCCACGACGGGTTCCAGCACGTCGTAGACCACGACGATCTTCTTCATGGCCCGCAGCGCGGTCTCCGGGTGGTCCGCGCCGACCAGCGCGATCGGCTCGCCCTGGTAGCGCACGACGTCCACGGCGAGCACCGGCTGGTCCTTGTGCTCCAAGCCGTACAGGTTCCGCCCGGGTACGTCCGAGTGCGTCAGCACCGCGCACACACCGGGAACCTTCAGAGCCTCAGTCAGATCAACAGACACGATTCGCGCATACGGGTGCGGTGAGCGCAAAGTAGCGCCCCAGATCATGTCCTCGTGCCACAGGTCGGACGCGTAGGCGAACTCGCCGCGCACCTTCAGGTTGCCGTCCGGGCGCTGCGGCGACGTCCCGATGCCACCCGACACCGCGGAGGTGAGTTCGGCGGGAGTGAGGGTCATCGCGCTGCCTCCTGAAGCTTGGCGCTGGCCGAAGAAAGCTCACGGGCCAGCTCGTCGGTCGACGCCGTCCGCAGAACCCCGTCCCGCACCACGACCTCGCCGCCCACGATCAACAGTTTCAACGGTGGGGGAGTGCCCAGAACGAGTGCCGCCACCGGGTCCGCGATGCCCGCGTAGTCCATTCCGGACAGATCCCACACGGCGAGGTCCGCGACCTTGCCCGGCTCGATCGAGCCCAGCGAGTCGTCCCGGCCCAGGCACCGCGCGCCACCCATCGTGGCCATCCACAACGCCTGGCGGACGTCCAGAGAACGCGGCCCGCCCCGCTGGCGAGCCTGGTGCAGCGCGGCCCGCAGCTCGACGACCAGCCCACCGTCCTCATTGGACGCGGCACCGTCGACACCGAGCCCGACCGGCGCACCGGCGTCCAGCAGGTCGCGAACGGGCGCGATGCCAGTACCGAGCCGTCCGTTGGACGTCGGGCAATGTGCAGAACCAGTGGACGTCGCCCCAAGTCGCTTCACCGC
>JAVXWK010000910.1:0-6018 GCA_032230575.1 Pseudonocardiales bacterium
GGCAAGGTCCTGGGCGCGAAGAAGTCGATCGAGGCTCGCGACCACTTCCGGATGAACGGGACGTTGTGGCGGACGATCGGCGCGCTGGAGTGGGCGGGCGCGGCGGGCCTGGTCGTGGGTCTGTTCACCTGGGAGTGGGTGGCGCACGCGGCGACGGTCGGGCTCGGGTTGCTGATGGTCGGCGCCACGATCACCCGGCTGAGGTACGACTCGAAGCCGACCGGCATGGTCGTGGACCTGGTGCTGCTCGCGTTGCTGATCACGCTGCTGTTCCTGGACCGGTGAGCTACTCCTTCCACGTCCTCGGCACTGCGGAGGTCCGGCGCGACGGTGCGCTGGTCGAGGTGGGGCACGCGCGGCAGCTGAGCGTGCTGGCGGTGCTGCTGGTGGACGTCAACCAGGTGGTCAGCGTCGACAAGCTGCTCGTGCGGGTGTGGGGTGAGGCGCCGCCGCGCCAGGCCAAGTCCGCGCTCTACAGCTACATGTCCCGGCTGCGGACGGCGCTCGACGGGCTGCCGATCCTGCGGCGCTCCGGGGGGTACGTGCTGGAGGCCGAACCCGCGTCCATCGACCTGCACCGCTTCCGTTCTCTCGTGGCTCAGGGCCGACACGGTGAGGCCGTGGCGCTCGTGCGCGGCGAACCGTTCGAGGGGCTGCACGGCGCGTGGTTCGACGGTCTGCGCGAGACGCTGGCCGGCGAGATCACCGCGGCCGAGCTCGACCACACCGACTCCAGGCTCGCGTCGGGTGAGCATCGGGCGTTGGTCGCCGAGCTGACCGCACGCACCACCGAACGCCCTCTCGACGAACGGCTGGCCGGGCAGCTGATGCGCGCGTTGATCGGCGCCGACCAACGGTCCGATGCGCTCGCCTACTACACGCGGCTGAAGCACCGGCTCGCGGACGAGCTGGGACTCGACCCCGGACCCGCGCTGCGCGACCTGCACGCGTCGCTCATCCAACGTCCACAGTGGAGCCCGCGCCAGCTTCCCGCCGCACCAACGGGTTTCACGGGCCGGGAAGCCGAGCTCGCGGCGCTGGAAGACGGGCCGATCGTCACGATCACCGGGCCCGCGGGCACCGGCAAGACGTGGCTCGCACTGCACTGGGCGCACGAGCACGCCGCCGACTACCCGGACGGCCAGCTGTTCGTGGACCTCAACGGCAGCGACCCGGCCGACGTCGTCCGCGCGTTCATCACGGCGTTGGGCACCTCACCGGACGGCATCCCGCCGGAGCCGCACGCGCAGACAGCGCTCTACCGCACGTTGCTGGCGGACAGGCGCATGCTGATCGTCCTAGACAACGCCGCCGACACGGCCCAGGTCGTGCCGCTGCTGCCGGGAACGCCGCGGTGCCGGGTGGTCGTGACGAGCCGCGAACGCCTGCCGGGCCTGGTCACGGCCCACGGCGCGCGCCCGGTCGTGCTCTGAGTAGATCCACTCATGGCGGGCTCGGCGCCGCCTCCCCCAGACTTTCCAGCGAGGTGATCGGGGGATCACCGCTGAATGGGGGCTTCATGATTCGCTCTGTGCTGGCCGCGGCCGCATTAGTGCTCGCCACCGCCACTCCGGCCTCGGCCGACGCCACCGGCTACTTCATCTGGGACTCCGACAAGGGCGCGTGGCCCACTGAGGGCCGGTCGGGCGACTGGAACCCGCCGGACCTGTTCTCGGTGCACGAGTTCCCCGAGCAGGGCAACAAGATCCGGATCTACGGGGAGTCCGCCGGTGGCCGGGACTACCTGTCGATCGAGCTGTTCCGCAACGACGGGCAACGCATCGGCGAGGGCCACTACACGGACCAGAAGGTGCGGGTCGTGGACGGCAGCTTCGGCTGGCTCGACGAGGGCGGCGACTTCGCCGTCGAGCACATCGCCTACACCGCGGACGGACTGATCTCGGAGTTCGACGGAGCCGTCGAGCACCACTACCTGGACAGGCCGGACAGCACGTTCCGCGCGAAGATCAGCTACCGGCGCTGACGTCCTGCCCGGTGGTCGCGCTTCGCTTCCTGCGGAGCACGACCACGCCGGCGATCACCAGCGCGAGCACCAGCACTCCGCCACCGATCGGCAGCCACCAGCGTTCGAGGAAGGTCGGCGGCGGCGAGCTCTCGCGGACGAACGCCCGCACCTCGTCGCGCATCGCCGGGTCGTCGGTGAGCTCGGCCGACTGCGCCTTGCCCGGCACGATCTGGAGTTTCGCGTTCGTGGCAGCGTCGGCGATCTGCCGCGCGTGGTCGGCCAGCCGGACGTCCTGGAGCTCGCTGTCCCCGAGCTCGATGACGTCGTCCTGCGCCGCCGCGATGAACGACGGCACCTGAACCGTCCCGATGCCCGCCACCGCGTCGAGGTCGGAGCTGCTCGTCTGGAAAGTCTTGAACGGGGTGAGCAGGAACATCCCCTTCAAGCTGGGGATCTTCGCCGCCGCCGTGGCGATCGCGGTGGCTCCGGTGCCGCCACCACCGGCGACGATCGACGAGGCCCCGCGGCTGTCGAGCTCCTTCGCGGCGCCCAGCACGTCGAGGTCGTAGCGGTGCCTGTTCTCCCGGAGCATCATGCTGCGCATCTCGTAGACGAGCACCTGATGCCCGTCCTCCGCGAGCTGCCGCGCCAACGGCAGCCAGTCGCAGAGGAACTCGGTCTGGGTGTGCGCGAGCAGCACACCGCTGGAGCCGCTGCCGAACACCAGGCCGGGCAGCTCGACGCCGTCCTCGGCCTCGAAGCTGATCGCATCGTCACGCAGGTCGGCCGGCACGCACTTGTTCAGCTCGGTCTTCGGCTGCGCACTGGACGGAGAAGCGCTGACCAGGACGAACGCGGCGACGAGCACGGCACTCAGCACGGATCTCGGTGACATGATCCGTTCATAGCGCGTAACCAGGCCATTTGTCCGCGAAACGGACAGACTGGTCGCGCTCAGCCGATCGCGCCCAGCTGCTGAAGCATGCCGAGGTCGTCACGCACCGCCCAGTGCTCGACGATCTTGGCGTCACGCAGCCGGAACATGTGCGCGAGCTCCACGGACACCTTGCCGCCTGACGGGGTGGGCACGCCGCGGAATCCCGGCGCCTGCCAGGTGCCCTCACGGCGGCCGTAGACCACCACGAGATCATCGTCGGCGATGAAGTGCTGCTCGACCCAGCGCTGATCCGGCTGGGCGCCGAGCGAGAAGCCGAGCACGGTCTTGATGTTCTCGACGCCGTGCTGCCGTTCGGGAGCCGCCGCGTAATTCACCACATCGGGTGAACACAACTCGTCGGCGAGGTCGAACCGGCCTTGGCCCACGACCTCGTCGAGGAATCGGCGGACGACTGCCTTGTTCTCAGACGGGGTCATCGGAGGCCTCCTGGCGAGGGGTCCGGTTGTGCTGCACCCGGAACACGAACAACTCGACGTCGTCCCCGGTCCGAAAGCGGATGCCGGGGCCGTTCGAGCACGAGTCAGTCCAACCGCGCGGAACGGCTCTTGCGCACCAGCACGGCGTCGGGCCGGCACACGGCGCAAGGCGTGAAGTGCAGCTGCCGTGCCTCCTGCACCGGGAGACCCAGCGTGGGCCTCCCGGCGAGCCAGGAACACGAGCTCAGGTGGTACCGGGGCCGCTCGTCCAGCACCCGCACCTCGTCCACCAGATCGGCCACCGCGAGCAGGTCTGCCGCGTCGGTGTCCTCTTCCGGTGGTTCCTCGTCAGCGGGCGGCGTGTCGGCTTCAGCCGGCACCACCACCCGTTGATCATCAGCTACAGCGAGTTGATCTACACTCTGCGCGACGGCTGCGGGGTCCCCCGGACGTCGTCGCCACCAGTCCCAGATCAGAACCAGGGCGGCGAGCACGCTCGCGCCCACGGATGACCACGCCCAGATCGTGTTGGACGTGGTCAGCGCAGGCACGAGCAACCCGAGGGCAGCCAGCACCAGAAGTAGAACTACGAAGAGCACCTAATGAACAGTAGTTCAGCCCGCTTCGGCGCGTGCGCCGAAGGAGTAGCCCTGGGAACGGCCCTCGGACGGAGCGGCCGGGCCGCGGTCCTGGAGGTCGCGCAGGGACGACTCGAGCATCGTCTTCAGTCGCGTGCGGTACTCGCGCTCGAACGTCTGCAGCTTGTCGATCTGCTTCTCGAGCGTGTTCTTCTCCTGGGTGATGTTGCCCATCACCTCGGCGTGCTTGCGCTGCGCGTCACGGTCCAGCGCGGTGGCCTTCTCACGGGCCTGCCGCTCCAGCGTCTCGGAACGCGTCCGCGCGTCGTTCAGCATGGTCTCGGCACGCGTGCGCGCCTCGTTGACCATCGTGTCGGCCTTGGCACGGGCCTCGGACAGCAGCTGTTCCGACTTCGTGCGGGCCTCGGACAGCATGCCGTCGGCTTCGGCCTTGGCCTCGCCGGTCAGCCTGTCCGCCATCTCCTGGGCGAGACCCAGGACCTTGGCGGCCTGCACGTGATGGTCGCCGCCCCCGCCAGGGGACGTCTGCTCCATCACCGTGGGCGGCGGGACCGGCGCCAGGCGGCGCGGCTCCTCGACCGGCATACGGCTCGTCATGGGGCCGGACGAGGAAGCCTTCGTGCGCGCGTCGTCGAGGTCGGCACGCGCGGTCTCGAGCTGCTGGTCGAGCTGCTCGACCTGCTGACGGAGGTCGTTGTTCTCCTCGATCAAGCGGGCCAGCTCGCCCTCAACCAGGTCGAGGAACGCGTCCACCTCGTCCTCGTTGTAGCCCCGCTTGCCAATCGGCGGCTTGCTGAATGCAACGTTGTGCACGTCAGCGGGGGTCAACGGCATCGGATCACCTCTCGCACTCCTGGGCTGCGGTCATCCCCGGTTCCCCGTCACCTGGGATCTGCGAATCGCATCAGAATGATAACGACCAGCCACAGCACAATAATCGATAGGTCCAGCCCGACGCCCCCGATCCGCACAGTCGGGATGATCCGACGGACGACGCGGACCGGTGGGTCGGTCACGGTGTAAACGGTCTCCAGCGTCACGGCTACGCCGCCCGCGGGGCGCCACTCCCTCGCAAAGGTCCTCACCATCTCGACCACGACACGCGCGGTCAGGAACAGGGAGAACGCGAAGAGGACGTAGAAGATGACGAGACGGATCGGGTCCACGGGGTCAACTCTAACCGTGGTTCCCGAACCCACCTTCCGCCAGCTTCCGCCGGTCCTCCGCCGTCACGTCAACGTTGGGCGGTGAGAGAAGGAACACCCTGCTGGTGATCTTGTCCATGGACCCGCGCAGAGCGAACGCGAGACCGGCCGAGAAGTCGACGAGACGCTTGGCGTCCGCGTCGTCCATGTCGGTCAGGTTCAAGATCACCGGAGTGCCGTCGCGGTAGTGCTCCCCGATCGTGCGCGCCTCGCTGTAGTTACGGGGGTGAAGCGTGGTGATGCGCGCCAACGGGTTGACTGCCGGCTCGGCCACCGGGCGCAGCCTGCTCACGGGCTCGCGCTGCGGTTCGACCGCGAGTGCGCCGTGCACGGGTGCATCGGCGTTCCAGCGCCGCGTGCCCAGGGTGTTCGCCCCGCGCCGCTGCTCCGGCTCGTAGTCGTCCGAGTCGTCGATCTCGGTCCGGTACCCGGAGCCCTGGAGCTCCGACCGGCCCGGCGTGAACACGCGGTTGCGCCGCGGATAGGGGTCGTAGTCGTCGGCCTCGGCCGCGTACTCGGACCGGTAGTCGCCGTAGCGGCCGCGGTCGTCGTCGTAGCCGGGGTCGTCTGCGTACTCGGCGGGGACCATCCCGAAGTAGGCCTTCAGCTTGTGCAAAGCGCTCATTCCAGCCCCTCCTCGGCGGTTCCCCACTCTTAGGGACGGTGCGGACGGTCCCGAGGTTCCCGACAACCTACGGCGAGATTAGTCGCCGGCTGCCGAGCAACGCCGTTCCGACACGCACACAGGTCGATCCGTGCGAGATGGCATCTTCCAGGTCACCACTCAGTCCCGCTGACACTCCGATGGCAGTGGGATGATGATCACGTAGGCGAGATACCACCGAAACCAACGCCTGAAACGCCTGCGATGGGT
>JAVXWK010000930.1:0-4679 GCA_032230575.1 Pseudonocardiales bacterium
CCTGCTCGCGGAACACCGCGACGTTCGGCACGTCGGCGAACTCGTCGTACGACGTCCGCCACTCGCCGAAGCCGATGGCGCCGAGTCCGCGCGCCGGCCCCTGGCTGAACAGGAACGCGTCGTCGGCCGCGTCACGTCGCCGCCCGACCGCGGGCATGTCGGTGTTGCGCAGCAGGTACTGCGGCAGGAACTTCAGCACCAGCGCCATGTTGACGTGCACCGTGCCCTCGAGCTTGGGCAGCGCGCGGATGTCGGCCGTGGCGCGGGTGAAGTAGGTGTCCTTCTCGAAGCCCTTGGCGGCGATGACGTCCCAGAGCAGGTCGATGACGTTCTCGCCCTCGCTCGTCACCTTCATCTTGGTGATGGGGTTGAAGAGGAGGTAGCGGCGGTCGTCGTCGTTCGCCGTGCGGAAGTAGTCGACGCTCCGGTCCGCGAAGAGCTTCATCGCGGTGAGGCGCGCGTACGCGTCGACGAAGTTCTGGCGGACGTGCGGGAAGTCCGTGACCGGGTTGCCGTAGAGGATCCGGTTGTGGGCGTGGGTGATCGCCTCGTAGAAGGAGTGCTCGCAGATGCCGATGCTCGCCGTGCAGAGGTTGAACTTGCCGACGTTGACGGTGTTCAGCGCCGCGGAGAACGCGTCGGGGCCGCGGTGGAGGATGTCCTCGTCGGTCAGCGGGTAGTCGTCGAGGCGGAACTCGCTGACGAACATCTGGCTGTCGACGACGTTCTTGACGAGCTTGAATTTCTCGTGCTGGCTGTCGACGGCGAAGAAGACGTAGTCGTCTCCCTGCTTGCCGAAGACGCTGACCATGCCGGCGACGTTGCCGTTGCCGATGTAGTACTTGCTGCCGTTGGCTTTGTAGCCGTCACTCGTCTTGGTGACGATCATGTCGGTGTTGTAGACGTCGGCGCCGTGTTCTTTTTCCGACAGGCCGAACGCGAAGACCGCGCCGCTGTCGAGGAGCGCTGCCGCCTTCTGCTTGGCTTCCTCGTTGTCGCTCATCCAGATGGGGCCGAGGCCGAGGACCGTGACCTGCCAGGCGTACCAGTACTGCAGGCCGTAGAAGCCGAGCACCTCGCTGAACGCGGCGTTGCGGGCGGCGTCCCAGCGCTTGGTGCCGTCGACGGACCGCGGTGTGCAGAAGGTGGCGAAGAGCTTCTGCTGCTTCACGAAGTCCAGGAACTCGGCGTACCAGACCTTGTCCTGCGCGTCGGCGATCAGCTGCCGCTTGCCGCGGGCCTCGAACCAGTCGACCGTGGCCCTGAGCAGGCGGCGGGTCTCGTCGTCGAGGTGGGCGGGGTCGTAGTGGTTCGGGTCGAGCAGCACGTGGCGCCTCCTTGTCTGTGCTTCGGACGCTACCAGTGAGTAACTTATGGGTCTACGTGGGGTTTCTCCTCTGCTCAGAAATTGTCAGACCCCAGGCGTAGCGTGCTCCGCATCACATTCTTCTGGCGGGAGGCTGCGTTGCGATGACGGTGGTACTGGCGATCGGTACGCGCAAGGGGCTGTGGCTCGCCCGCAGCGAGGATCGGGTCACCTGGCAGGTCGACGGGCCGCATCACGCGATGCAGGAGGTGTACGCGGTCGCCTTCGACACCCGCTCCGGCGTGCGTCTGCTGGCCGGCGTCGCCTCGCCGCACTTCGGCCCCGGCGTGTCCATTTCGGACGATCTCGGGGCTTCGTGGGAGGAGTCCTCCACGCCGCCGATCGCGTTCCCGGTGGACGACGCCGCTCTCGAACGCGTGTGGCAGCTCCAACCCGCTCCGGCCTCTCAGCCGGGCGTGGTGTGGGCGGGCACCCAGCCGTCTGCCTTGTTCCGCTCAGCCGACGGCGGCCGCTCGTTCGAGTTCGTCGAGGGCCTCTGGAACCATCCCCACCGCCCGGAGTGGTCCGCGGGCTTCGGCGGCCAGGCGGTGCACACGATCGTGCCCGACCCCGTCGACCCGGACCGCGTGCTGGTGGCGATGTCCACGGGCGGCGTCTACCGCACGGCCGACGGCGGCAAGTCCTGGGAGGCCCGCAACAAGGGCATCAAGGCCTACTTCTTCCCGGACCCGTGGCCGGAGTTCGGCCAGTGCGTGCACAAGGTCGCGCAACACCCCGCTTCGCCTTCGCGCTTCTACGCGCAGAACCACCACGGCGTGTACCGCAGCGACGACGGCGGCGACACCTGGCAGTCCATCGCGGACGGCCTGCCGACGGACTTCGGCTTCGCCATGGTCGTCCACCCGCACGACCCGGACACCATCTTCACGTTCCCGATCGAGGCGGACGGCCGCCGCTTCCCGCCGGAGGGCAAGTGCCGCGTCTACCGCTCGCGCGACGCCGGTGCGTCCTGGGAGGCCCTGGGCGCGGGCCTGCCGGACAACTTCTGGACCGCCGTGATGCGCGACGCCATGTGCACCGACACGGCCCCGACGCCGGGCGTCTACTTCGGCTCGCGCTCCGGCGAGGTCTACGCGAGCCCGGACGAGGGCGAGACGTGGCACCAGGTGGCGGCCCACCTGCCGGACGTGATGTCGGTGCGGGCAGCGGTGATCCCGACGTGACCGGCCCCGCTGCGACTCGCCCTGCTGCGACTCGCCCTGCTGCGGCTCGTTCCGCTGCGGCTCGTCCTGCTGCGGCTCGTCCCGCGGCCACCCGCCTCGCTGCCGCGGAGTCCGAGGCGGTGATCCCGACGTGAAGGTGACGGTCCTGATCCCAGGCGTCCTGCGCACCGCCACCGACGGCGCCTCCCACCTGGACGTCGACGTGCCCGAACCCGCCACCCTCGGTGCGGCGCTGGACGTTCTCGCCGACGCCTATCCCGGCCTCGACCGCCGCTTGCGCGACGAACGGGCTGCTCTGCGGCGGTACGTGAACTTCTACGTCAACGGCGAGGAGTGCCGCCGCCTCTCCGGGCCCGCCACGCCTTTGCCGGCGGGCGCGGAGATCCAGATCCTGCCGTCGGTGGCGGGCGGCTAGTGGGCTGTGCCGGGTTGCGCCGTACCGGGGATGGCGGCGCAGCCCGGCCAGTGGCGGTGTTTCTCCAGTTCGCCGGGGCCGCGCTTCCTCCGGTTCGGTAGGGCGGCGCGCTTGCTTTGATCAGGGTGGGGGCGTGCTTCCTCCGGTCCGCTGGGGCCGCGCGCTTCCTCTGACCGGGTGGGCGGCGCGCTTTCTCCGGTTCGCTGGGGCGGCGTGCTTCCTCGATCCGGTGGGGTGGCGCGCTTTCTCCGGTTCGCTGGAGCGGCGTGCCTCCTCGGTTCGCTGGGCGTCTCGATCACCTTGGTCGTCCCACCGTAAAAGCTCGACCAAGGTGGAGATCAAGGCAGGATCAGCAGGAGGCGAAGTCGTCCAGAAGTCCTGACGCCACCTCGACGTCCGGGCTGAGCTGCCGATCGGACATGTCCGGGTTCAGCTTGGACTCCGCCAGCTCGAAGGCGGCCAGCAGCGCGGGCGTCTCTGGCCGGACCCCGCGCAACCGCAACGCCCGCACCGCCGCCACGATCTCGCAGGCCAACACCAGCCGGAACGCGCTCATGGACCGCAGGGCCTGCGAGGCGGACTGGAAGGCGAAGCTCGAGTTCTCCTCCTGCCCGCGCGACACCACGGCGTTGCCGATGCTCGCGGGCTCGGCGAGGGTGCGGACCTCGGCCAGCGCGGAGTTGGCGCTGTACTCCAGGATCATCACGCCCGAGCTGCCGCGCACGCCCTCGGCCAGGAACGGGCGCAGGCCCGTGAAGTTCGGCTCCACCAGGGTGGTGAGGCGGGCGGTCGACAGGTGGCCTGTGTGCAGCATCGACAGGCGCAGGCGGTCGAGGGCCTGGCCGAGGTACGCGCTGTGGAAGGCGCCGTGGTGGTAGGCGGCGTCGTCGTCAGGACCGAAAACGTCCGCGACGATCAGCGGGTTCTCGGCGGCGGCGTTGAACTCGACGTCCAGGACGCGGCCGAGGTCGGTGGCCGCGTCGACGGCCGGGCCGTGGATCTGCGGGAAGCAGCGATAGCCGAACGGGTCCTGGATGCGGGCCGGCGGGCGCGACGGCTCGGCCAGCAGGCGGCGCATCTCGGCGGCCACCGCCACCTGGCCGGGGTGCGGGCGGCCGAGGTGGACGCGTTCGTCGTAGGCCTCGACGGCTCCGTCCACGGCGAGGAACGACAACGCCGCCACGACATGGGTGGCCTTCAGCAGCTGGTGGGCGTCCTGCCAGGCGAGGCCCGCCATGCCGATGGTCAGGGCGTTGCTGCTGATCAACGCCAGCGCGTCGCCCGAGTCGAGCTCGATCGGGTCCGGGGTCTGCGTGGAGCCGAGCCAGTAGCGCTCGCCGAGCAGCGTCAGCCCGGTCTCGGCCAGCGCGGTGAGGTCGCCCGTGCCGATCGCGCCGTACTCGTGCACGCCGGGGTAGCAGCTGCCGTTCAACGCGGCCAGCAGCGCGTCGGCCACGGATCTGCGCACGCCCGCGCCGCCCGCCAGCAGCTGGTTGAGGCGCACGACCATCATGGCGCGCACCTGCTCCTCGGGGAGCATGCCGCCGAGGCCGCCGGCGTGGCTGCGCAGCAGGCGCAGGCCGTGCTCGGCCCAGCCCTCGGTGCTGACGAGCTGGTCGCGGTTCGCGCCGACGCCGGTCGTGCGGCCGTAGACCTGTCGTCGCACCACGAGGCGCTGGCTCGCGCGCCACGACGCTTCGAGACGTTCGAGGCC
>JAVXWK010000984.1:0-30364 GCA_032230575.1 Pseudonocardiales bacterium
GGCCTCCTGCGCGCTGTGCGGGACGTGGCGCAGCTCGATGCGGCCGTGCACCCGGTGCTTGAAGAGCAGGTACCCGGCACCTGTCGCGAGGCTGAGGGCGACCACGAGCAACGCGCTCCAGCGCAGCCACCAGGTCTCGCCGGTGAGGTCGTAGATCTCCGGGCGCGGCCACAGCAGGTTGACCGCCATGCCGATCTGGTAGACGACGGCGAGGGCGTTCAGCGGAACTCCCCAGGCGCCCAGGCTGAACAGCGGCTTTCCTTGCTCGTCGACGCCTCTCGGCCAGCCGGTCCCGCGGAGTCGCTGTCCCAGCATCGGCAGCGTCACGCCCAGGTACGCGAGGTAGAGCATCGCGATGCACAGGCTCGTCAGCGCGGTGAAGATCGCGGACTGACCGATGTTGACCGCGAGTGCGATCGCCGCACCGGCGCCGACGACGATCGAGGCACCGACCGGGGTGCCGGTGCGCGGCGACACCTTGCTGAGCGTGCGGTGGAACGGGAAGGCCTTGTCCCTGGCCATCGAGTAGATCATCCGGGCGCCTGCGGTCTGGATGGCCAGCGTGCACGCGAACACGGCCACGGCGACGCAACACAGGAACAGGCGTCCCAGAACACCGCCCAGGCGTTCGGTGAGGACCCACGAGAGCCCACCGGTCGCCAGGTTGCCGTCGGTGAGGCTCGGCGCGGCGATCAGCGCACCGATGATGAGCAACGCTCCGCCGACAGCCGATGCGATGAGCGCGTTCAGGATGGTCCGCGGGGTCGTCCTGCGCGGCGAGTGGGTCTCCTCGGCCAGTTCGCCCGCGGAGTCGAACCCCACCATCACGTACGCGGCCATCAGCGACGAGGCGAGGAACGCCGGGAGATAGGCGCCACTGCCGGTCCAGCCCTCGTGGTGGAACACGACCCCAGCACCGCGTTCGGGCAGCACGAACAGGGCGAACACCAACGCGATCACCGCGACGATCTCGATCGTGACACCGACGCTCGTGGCCGCGGCCATGTGCCGGACTCCGGCGATGTTCACGACCGTGGTGACCACGAGCAGGATCACGCCGAGCAGGACCGCGTTCTGCGCACCGGTCGGCGAGGTCACCGAGGAGTCCGCACCGGCTCCTCCGACGATCTGGAACCCGGACCAGATGCTCGGCAGGACGACCTGGATCGCGATCGCGGCGGCCGCGACGGTGAGGATCTGACCGACGACCATGACCCACCCGGCGAACCAGCCCGCGGTCGTCCCCGCCAGACGACCCGACCACTGGAAGATCGCGCCCGAGACCGGCCACCGCGCCGCGAGCTCGGCGAAGCACAGGGCCACCAGCAGCTGCCCGGCGAAGACCAGCGGCCAGGCCCAGAAGAACGAGGCGCCACCGAGCCCGAAGCCCAGCCCGAAGAGCTGGAACACGGTGGTGAGGATCGAGACGAACGAGAACCCCGCCGCGAACGACGAGAACGTTCCCACTCCCCTGCGCAGCTCCTGGGTGTATCCGAGTCCCGGGGTGTCACTGAGAGACGTGCTCATGGGTCCTCCGAGAGGCCGGCCGGAATATCTGTCGAGCGACAGGTATAACGGTGGCGCTCCGGTGTTTCCCGTCAGCGGCACTGCGTAAATTCGCGGTTAACCATCCCTCACACGGCAAGCAAGCGATCCCCGCGGGAATCAGCCGACAACGTCACCCCTTCTTCGGCCAGGGAATCAGCAACATGACTCCGGCGCCGGCACACAGCAGCCCGATCGTCGTCCACAGCTGCTGCCCGGTCATGAAGCTGCCCTTCAGGTAGCCCAGACCTTGCGCCGTCCAGACCGCGCCGAGCAGGACCAGCACGATCCCGAGCCCCACCATCAGTTTTCTGCTCATGGCGGGAACCCTATAGGCAGAAGCCTCCGCAATGAGTCCACAGTGGATTGATGCGTCGAGTTCGGCTCGGCAGGCGGGAGTTCGCGATGAGGAAGCGTGTCCGCGTGACCAGACCTCGCCGTGTACTCGACTTCGGGTTACCGGTCGCAGTCAGCGATCCCCATCTCGTCATCTTTTGGACGACAATTCGACTTGTCATCGTTCCGACGACATGCTACAACAGAGGTGCGCGTTGACAGCAGTCGAGACGTCGAGGAGGTACCGATGTTGATGCGCACTGACCCGTTCCGGGAGCTGGACCGCTTGGCACAGCAGGTGTTCACCGGACCGGGCACGTGGTCACGGCCCACGGCGATGCCGATGGACGCCTACCGCGCGGGCGACGAGTTCGTGGTGGCGTTCGACCTGCCGGGGGTGTCCGCGGAGGCGATCGAGCTGGACGTCGAGCGCAACGTGCTGACCGTGAAGGCGGAGCGGCGCCCGACCATCACCGGCGACAACGTCGAGATGCAGGTCGCGGAACGACCGCTGGGCGTGTTCTCCCGTCAGCTGTTCCTCGGCGACGCCCTCGACACCGAGCACATCCAGGCCGCGTACGACGCAGGTGTGCTGACCCTGCGCATCCCGGTGCTGGAGAAGGCGAAGCCGCGCAGGATCGCCGTCGCCAACGCCGGGCAGGACGTGAAGCAGATCAACGCCTGACCAGGAGTGGTCATGGTCGCGCAGACACTGGACGAGGAGTTCTTCGCGCTCGTGTGCGAAGACGAGGAGCTGACGCGCGCCGAGTTCGACGCGATCATCGAAGCGAACTGGGGGGAGCCTCCGCTTCCCCCGGCACCACGCCGGCCGCTTCCGTCCACGCCATACCTGAACACCTGCCGCCCGCACGGGCAGAACCGCGTCCCGGCCGACATGTCGGCGCGGCAACGCTCTCCTCCGTCGCGGAAGGCAGGTGACGAGTGAACCCGATTAACCGAAGGAGTACGTCCGGCCGACCGTTCGCACAGTCGAACCGACCCCGTGGTGGCAGTCCGCCTGACGCCACCCGAGCGCATGGGCGCCGCGATCCGCGAACCGCCCGGACTTCTCCACCCCGGTGGCCCCGTACCGCCCCAGATCGCGGTGCGGGGCCACCTCGCGCACGGGTGGCGGCACAAATCGCCGGCGCCCCGTGGACCTGCTGTGTCACGCCCGGAGTTTCCTGCCGACGGTAGCCGCAGGCGGCGTTGCGCACCGCCACGTCGCTCGCGCGAACATCGACTTCGACGCGGCCCTAGGTCCGTTTCCGCAGCGCCTCGGTCACCTGCGCTCCGATCTCCGGCGTCATCCGCCCGGTCAGCTCGAACCCGAGCTGGTCAGCGACGTCACGGACGTGCAGGTCGACCGACGCCTCCACCAGATCCGCGTACACCCCGACCGCACGCCGAATCCGTCGCCCCGACACCACCAGGGCCCACACCCCAGGCGCAAGGGCGGGCCACCAGTAGACGCCCACGGCCAGAAAAGCCAAGCCCCACACCGGAGTCCTGGCGGCGGACGCACACCGTTCCTGGACCGTCGTCACCTCGGCGCGCACCGGGTCCGGCAGCACCAGCCACAACCGCGGCCACAGCGTGGTCAGATCGAGCCCGCTCCGCCGGACCCGTTCGTCCACGCCCCGCAGCCGGTCACCGGCCCACGTCGGGCAGGCCGGCTCGATCTCGGCGATCCCGTCCCGCCGCAACACCGCCCGCCGTGCTCTGGCCTTCGCCTTCCGGTTCGACCGATCCGCCAGCACTGCCTTGACCGCGGCCTCCGCCTTCCCCGACGCTCGCCGCCACCTCCAGCGCCGGAGCGCTGCCAACGGCGTGCCCGTCGCACCCCACGCCGCGATCACCGCGCCACCCAGTGCGGTCACCGTCAGCCCGACCGCGGCCGTGGCCGCGAGGAACCCGGCCGCGGCCCACACGAGTGCGGGCCCGGTCGAGACCACCATGACTCGTCTCTGCAGCAAGGCGAAGTCGAGCGCGTGCGAGTGGCCGAGCACCACCGCCACCGACACCAGAGCGACGAACACCGCGGCGGGCAACGCGAGCGCGGACGCCCAGCGCGTGGCCAGGTTCTTCCCGAGCTCGGTCAGGAACGTGGTCACAGGTCGACCCTGGTCTCGCGGAACCGCAACCCGGTCAGCGCACACGACGGACGCTCGTCCAACGCGGACCGCGTGCACGCGTCCGTCGGACACACGAACGCCGTCACCGCCACGCCCCGCGCCCCCTTCCACGGCTCGAACCCACGCGCTCGCCGCGTCAGGTTGTCGATGCCGTTGCGGGCGAAGGCGTCGTCGAGCAGGTCGAGGTCCACTTCGGACACCTCACCGCCCGATGCTCCCGTTGTGACTCTGGCCAGGACGTCCGCGACGCCGTAACGGGCGGCGCGTTCGGTGAGCGCCTCGCCCGACTGCTCGCACAGGGCCTCGACCCGGGTCTTCGCTGCCATGCCGATCTCCGAACTCCCTTCGCCACGATCACGATCACGCTACCGTGGACGGGACGGATCAGGGGGCTGCGCGTGTACGACGACGTCCGGACGGTGGTCGAGGAGTTCGAGTACACCGGCGACATCCAGGCGCTGCTCACCGCCGACCTGCCGCCACCACACGAGTGTCCGCCTGACCTGCTCATGCACCTCGCGCAGGCGCACTGGTACCAGTTCCAGGCGCAGAGCGGGTTCCTCGGCCTGATCGACCGGGAGATCGCGACAGCTATCGCCGGGAAGCCCGGCGACCCGGTGGTCGCCGCGGTCAGGCTGATGCCGGAGTACACCGCGCTGGAGGAGGCGTACGAGGAGTTCCTGGACTACCAGGACAGCGCCTCGCTGACGTTCCTCGCGAACGCCTACACGACGTTGATGGAGGCGGTCGGCGACGAGCGGATGAAGGCCGCGATGACCGCCGACCACGCCAAGTTCCTGCTGCTGCTCGACGAGCTCGACGGCACGACCACCTACCGTGACGTCGCGGTCAAAGGAATGAACTGGGTTCTCCAGCACACCCCGCGGGACGATCCGCAACGGGCCCGCAGGCACCTCGACCGGGCCCGCGCCCTGATCAACGCGGGACGGCGGCCGGGTGAGGTGCTCGCCGACTACCGCGAGGCCGCACGGCTGGCGTTGCGCGAACGCCCCGTGTGGCGCGACATCCTGCTCGAGCTCGCCCAGTACCAGCACGACCTCTACGCCAACGGCGGGCCGACGATCCACCTCTGCGGCGCGCTGGCCACCTGCCGCGATCTCGCCGACGCGTTGGAACGGGACTTCGGCAACGTCAACACACTGCCCGTGCTCGCCCAGGTCGAGCAGGAGGTCGGCCACCAGGTCGGTGCGCCGGTGGCGCGGTTTCTCCTGACGTGCCACCGCGATCCACAGGTTCTGCGGGCCCAGCACGACCTCGTCGCGGACCTGAAGCTGCGGCAGGTCACCGACGAGGTGCTCGTCGGGCGGCGTGACCAGGCGTGGATCCTCGCCGTCGGACTGCCGCTCGACCACGAGGGCAGGATGGAGGCCCTGCTCGACCTGTACCACGCGAACATGGACCTGTGGGAGATCGCAGGCGACACCGACGCCGCGACGTTCGCCTACGACGCGGCCATCGAGGCGCTGGTCACGACGTCACCGGACGATCTGGGCCGGGCCAGGCTGCTGCGGGCCTTCTCCCACTCCGCCACCGTCGCCGCGGCCCGCACCGGTTCCGCCTACGAGGCCCGGCTGGGTGTCGACGCGGCCCGCACCGCGCTCGAACTGCCGGTGACCGACGCCTACGAACGTCCGTTGCGGCTCACGTCGCTGGCGTCCGCGCTGATCACGCAGTTCGATCTCGGCGGTAACCCCGCTGCCGGTCAGGAAGCGATCACCATCCTGGACGAGGCGATCGCGGCGACCCCGGCCGACGACACGAACCTGCCGTTGCGCTGGACGACGCTGTCGACGACGGTTCAGCAAGTCGCGGCGAAGACCCGGGATCACGCCATGTTCGCCAAGGCCGTCAACGCGGGCGCGCAGGCCGTGGCGACGATTGCGGCGGACGACGTGCGCCGGATCGGGATGCTCTACAACTACGCCACCGCCGTACAGGTCCAGGCGGTCGGCACCCAAACGACGGACGCGGAACCGTTCCGTGAAGCCGAACGCGCCTATCGCGCCGCACTCGCGCTCGTGGGGCCGCAACACCCCGATGTCCCACGCATCGAGAGCACGATCGCCGACCTGCTCTACTACCGCTACCAGCAGTGCGGCGACCTGGACGCGCTCGACGACTCGCTTGAGCTGGCCCAGAAAGCCGTGGCCGAGACGCCGCAGGATCACCACTGGTGGCCGCTCCGGGCGTTCGCACTCGCGCGTTCGGCCCGTGAGCTGGCCAAGTTCGGCGGACCGCGTGCCGACGAGCTGCGGCAACTCGCGATCACGTACTACCGGGCGGTCGGCGCGCACCCGGCGAGCGGAGAGCTCCGCATGCAGTCCGAACACGCGCAGGCCGCCATGCTCGCCGAGGCGGACCCGGCGACCTGGCTGGCCGCACAGGAACGCGTGATCGCCGTCATCCCCGCGTCGGTCAGCCGGGCGTTGCCGCGTGACCGCAGGATGGCGGCTGTGCGGCAGCTCGACGGCCTCGCCGACCGGGTGGTGGACGCGGGCGTGCGGTCCGGTCAGCTCGGTCGCGCGGTGGAGCTGGTCGAACAGTGCCGCGGTGTGCTGTTCGGTGACGCATGGGGCATCCGCCGCGGCTGGGCCCGGTTGCGGGAGGTCGCGCCGCGGTACGCCGAGAAGCTTGCCGATGTCGAGAAGAAGCTGGGTTCCGCGGACGCGCACGTCGACATCGCGGAGTTCCACGTCGAGGTGTCCTTCCGCGACAAGACCTCCAGCCGCAGGTGGGATCCGCGTCCGCAGGCCGTCGAGCAGATCCGGCAGCTCGCCGCGGAACGGGATCAGTTGCTGAGCCAGATCCGTTCCCTGCCCGGATTCGAGGACCTGCTCGCGCCTTCGACCCTCGAGGAGTTGCGCACGCGGCTGAACGGGCACACCGCGGTGATGGTCAGCGCCGCGGGCACGGCGCTCGTGGTTCCGGCCGACCACCGGGATCCCGTGTTCGCCGTGCCGTTGCGCATGACCGAGACCGCCGCCCGTGCCCAGGTGCGCAAGCTCCGCGCGGCGCTGGCCGACGTGAAGGACCCGGCGTGCTCGTTCGACCGGCGTGAGCAGGCCCAGCTGGACGTGCACGCCGTGCTGGAGTGGCTGTGGGACACCACGGCGAGTCCGGTGCTGGAACGCGTCACGGCGGCACGGGTGTGGTGGTGCCCGGTCGGCATCGCCGCTCAGCTGCCGTTGCACGCGGCGGGCCATCATCGTGCCGGTATCAGCGTGTTCGACCGCGTCGTCTCGTCCTACACGCCCTCGCTCACCGCGCTGGCCGACACGTTGTCCACGCCGTGGCCCCGCCACTCCCGCCCCACCGCGCTCGTCGTCGGCGTCGGCGACGGCGAGCCCGCGCTCCCGAACGCCCGCACCGAGGCCGAACTGGTGGCCGGGTTGGTGCCCGGCTCGACCGTCCTGCTGGACTCCGCCGCTTCCGCCCAGGCCATCACGGACGGTCTGCACGAGCACACGATCGCTCACTTCGCCTGCCACGGCCGGGCGGTCAGCTCCGCCAAGCACCCCGGCCAGGGCGGCTTGGTGCTGTCCGAGGGCAACGGCATGTTCGTGCCGACGTTCGTGCGCGACCTGCGGATCACTCAGGCACAACTGGCCTTCCTGTCCGCTTGCGACACCGCCGGCCCCGATCCCGCCTTGGTCGACGAACCGCTGAACCTGGCCTCGGCGTTCCATCTCGCGGGCTTCCGCAGTGTCATCGGCACGTTGTGGCACACCGCCGACAGCGCCGAGACCGCCTCCGCCGTCTACTCGACACTGACCGCGGGTGGCACCGAGCCGGCCGACACGACCGCGGCGGCGTTCGCGCTCAACGAGACGTTGCGGCGCATGCGAGACGCCTATCCGGCGGTGCCGACCCGATGGGCGGCCCACGTGCACGTCGGTGGCTAGTGGCGCGGTGACGGCACCGTTGTGGACGCGGCGGACGCGAGTGCGCTCAAGCTTCACCTCTTGCCGCATCCCACCGGCCGACCGTGACGGCGTCGCGAACCGGCAGTGGTGGGTCGTCCGGCTCTGAATGCGAGCCGAGGGCCGCGTTGTCCGGGGATCCGTCCTCAGGTGACGGGGTGTTCGGCATTCCCCGCGAGCAGGAGGTACGCGGCGGCCGTCCACGTGTAGGCGCGGTCGCGCAGCCCCTCGCCGGTGAGCGCGTCGAAGTTCTCCGCGAAGCCCGACTTCTCGCAGGTGGCCCGGAACCGCGCGCTCACCTCGGCGGCCAGCTCCGTCGCGCCGCCGCGGCGCAGGCCGTCCTCGATCAGCACGGTGGCCGGCGCCCACACCGGTCCGCGCCAGTAACCGTCCGGCTCGTACCACCGCGAGTCCGGAGCCTCGGTGGCCAGGCCTGCGGAGGTCAGGTGTGTGGTGACTCGCGTGCAGAGGTCGTCGAAGATCGCGGGCGGCAGGTGCTCCCCCAGCACGACGGGCATCAGGTCGAGCAAGCTCGCGCTGCGCCGTTTCGTGCCGCTGACCACGCCCTGGGCCACGAAGTGGTTGCCCCGCCACAGTTCTTCGAGCAGAGCCGCGAGGAGAGCGTCCGCCTGCTCGGACCACCTGGCGGAGGTGTCCCCCGCCTCGGCGGCGAGGGTGGCCAGCTCCTTCAGCTGCAGCACCAGGAAAGCGGTCAGGTCGGCGGAGCGGACCAGGCGTTCCTCGCGGAACACCGTGGCGTTGTCCCAGCCGCTGTCGTTGCCGTGCTCGTAGTGCGGAAGCCTGCTGCCCGGCGCCCGGCGGTGGTCGAGCCAGAACCTCGTCCACGCGCGGAGCTGCCGGTACGCGAGCGGGACGTCCGGCAGCCCGCCGGGCAGGCGTTGGCGCAGCAGGGAAAGCGCCCAGCCGTGCACCGGCGGCTTCACGAAGTTGCGCAGCACCTCGGAGTGGGTGACCGAGTCCGGCAGTGCGCCCTGCTCGTCCTGGTGGTCGAACACCACCTGGAACTGCTGCCAGGCCAGGTCGGGTGCGCCACCGGCGAGGGCCAGCGCGTTGAAGCAGTGGTCCCAGCTCCACACCTTGTCCATCCAGTGCTTGGACATCAGCACGGCCGGCCTGCGCACGAACCCCGCCGGGCGCACCGTCGCCGACCAGAGCACGTAGCTCGCGAGCTCCGCGGCGGGCGCTCGATCTCCTCGCCACGGCGCCACGGCGTCGGCGAACCCGGTGAACTCCTCCCGCACGGCCGACACCTCGTCGCCGAAGCCGGTGCCGGGCCGCGCGGGTGTGCGCGCCGTGCCGAGCTCCTCGATCATCAGCTCCCACGGTTCGACCTCGTCGAGGAGGACCGCGCGCTCCGCCGTGCCGAGCTCCTGGGCACCGACGTGACAGGACTGTCCGGAAAGGACGGTCAGCCGGAGCCGGTGGCCTGTCTCGTAGGAGGTGAGGACGACACCGCCGGCCGGATCGGCGAAGGAGTACGTGCCGGTGAACGGGGTCAGCGTCGAAGCCGTGGCGGTGAAGGCCATGCCGAGGCCGGTGCCGCGGATCCGCAGCACGTCCGGTGACGAGAACACCGCGGTCACGCGCCCGTGCCCTGAACGCCAGGTGAGCGTGGCCGGGTCGGCGCTCACCTCGACCGGCTCGCGGCCGCCGCCCGCCATCGGCACCAACGAGAGCAGCGGGTGCATGCCGTTGCGGTGTGACACGAGGTGCACGTCGTCGGCGTGGATGCCCGTCCCGACCACCGGCGAAAGAGCGAACCACGCGCCGAACCGGCTGAAAGGGATCTCGCGCACGGAGAACTCTGCTGCCACGGTGACTCCTTCAGTCCTTCACGGCGCCGGAGGTGAGACCGGCGGCGACGAACCGCTGCGCCACCACGAGCAGCACCGTCGCGGGCACGGACGCGACCACGGCGGTGGCCGTGATCGCGTTCCACTCCTGGTTGTTGTTGCCGATGTAGCGGTAGATGCCCAGCGTCAGCGGCTGCAGCGCGCCACCGGCGTCGAGGGTGGCGGCGAAGACGAAGTCCGACCACGCCCACAGGAACGAGAACAGCGCCGCCGTGATCACCCCGTTGCGGCTCGCGGGCAGCACGACCGAGACGAACGTGCGCCAGTGCCCCGCGCCGTCGATCCGGGCGGCCTGCAGCAGTTCGTCCGGTACCGAGGCCATGAACGAGGTGAGGACCAGCACGGCGAACGGCACGGCGAGCGTCGAGTCGGCCAGGATCAGGCCCCACACCGTGTTCGTGACGCCGAGGCGGACGTAGATGCCGTAGAAGCCGAGCGCCATGACGGTCCCCGGGATCATCTGCGCGACCAGCAGCACGAACCCGAGCACACGCCGTCCCCGCGGCCACAGCTTGGCGAGCGCGTACGCGGCGGGCGCGGCGAGCACCAGGGTCAGCACGACGGTGCCCAGCGCCACCAGCAGGCTCGTGCCGAAGTACGGCAGCTGCTCGCGCACCACCCGTTCGTAGCCCTCCAGCGTGGGAGACGCCGGGAACAGGCTCGGCGGTGACTTCCTCAGGTCTCGCGCGGGGGTGAGCGACACGACGACCATCCAGTACACCGGGAACAACATCACCCCGGTCAGCAGCACTCCTGCCGCCGTGCGCCAGTGCCGGGCCCTCATGGCCGCTCCTGCGCGCGGATGTACACGAGCCCGGCTGCCAGCGCCATCAGGATCAGCACGTTGCCCACCGCGGCGCTGGGCCCGAACCTCGGCAGCGGACTGCCGAACCCGAGCTCGTAGGACCAGGTGGCGAGCGTGGCGGACGAGCCGCTCGGCCCGCCCCTCGTCATGATCCAGATGAGGTCGAACACCTTGAGCGTGTAGATGAGCCCCAGCAGCAGGGTGATCGCGGAGATCGGGCGCAGCAGGGGGAAGGTGACGCACCGGAACGTCTGCCAGCCGCTCGCACCGTCCAAAGAGGACGCTTCGGTGACCTCGGCCGGGAGGGTGCGCAGGCCGCTGTGCAGCAGCACGAGGTTGAACGGGACACCGATCCAGATGTTGGCGATGGTGACCGACACCAGCGACCACGACGGTGAGGTCAGCCAGTTGACGGGGCCGGGCCCGGCGACCGCCAGCACCGCGTTGACCAGACCGGACTCGCTGTTGAGCAGCCACGCCCAGGTCGACCCCGAGACGATGAGCGGCAACAGCCAGGGCACCAGGAACAGGGCGCGCAGTGTCGCCGACAGCGGGAAGGACCGCGTGAAGAAGACGGCCAGCGCCAAGCCGATGGTGTACTGGAACACCAGCGAGACCACCGTGAAGACCACTGTGTGCAGCAACGCGGTCCGGAAGGCCGGGTCGGCGAACACAGTGGCGTAGTTGGCGAATCCTGCCAGTGGCGCGCCGCCGTGGACGAACGTCCGCACCGAGTGTTGCCGCAGGCTCAGATCAACGTTGGTGTACAACGGATACGCGTAACACACCAGAAGATGGGCCACGAGCGGGACGACGAACGCCCAGGCGGCGAGCCGGGACCGCACCGGCGGCTACTTCGCGGACGCCGCGGCGGCCTGCGCGTCCCTCAGCGCGGCCTCCGGTGTCTTGGCACCGGTGAGCGCCGCCTGCACGGCGCCCCACAGCGGTTCGGAGATCCGCGGGTAGCGGGTGCCGAGGTTGTCGCCGGTGCGTCCCTTGGCGTTCTGCACCGCCTCGGCCCAGACCTTCAGCTCCGGCAGCGCCGCCACCTGCCTCTCCCGGACCGACGGCACGGCCGAGACGTAGGTCAGGGCGGTGTCGGTGGCGAGCACGCGGTCGGGGCCGGTCAGGCAGGTGGCGATCTGGCCCGCCTTGGTCTCCGTTCCCTTGTCGTCCTGGGCGGGAACGGTGACGAACTCGCCGCCTGTTGGCGCGGGCGCGGTTCCGCCGGTGCGACCGGGGATCGCGATCACGCCGTACTCGAAGCCAGTCTTCTTCGCGTTCTGCAGCTGCCAAGTGCCGTTCTCGGCGAAGGCGTACTCACCGGTGGCGAACTCCTGCCAGCTCGTGGTCTGGGTGTTGCCGATGACGGAGTTCGGCGCGAAGCCCTTGTCCAGCCAGGACTTCCACAGCGTCAGCGCGCCGACCGCCTGCGTGGACGACAGGTCGGTGAGCACCGCGCCCGCGCCCCAGAACCACGGCAGGAACTGGAAGGTGCCTTCCTCCGTGCCGATCGCGGAGAACGTGACGCCCTTCTTCCCCGCGGCCTTCACCTTGGCCAGTGCCGCGTCCAGCGACGCCCAGTCCACGATCGACGCCGGGTCCACCGCCGCGGCGCTCAGCACAGCCTTGTTGTAGTAGAGGGCCAGGGTGTTCGCACCGATCGGCGTGCCGTAGGTCTGCCCGTTCAGCGTCCCCGCGGCCGTGAGGTTCGGCGATGCGGCGGAGGCGTCCAGGCCGATGTCGGAGTTCGGCCTGAGCACCCCGGCCTCGGCCAGGGTGGAGACCACGGGGTTGTCCACGACCAGCACCTGCGGAGCGGTGCGCTGCTGTGCCGCGAGCAGCACCTTGTTGGTCAGGTCGGTGGTGTCGTAGGCCTGGCGCTGGATCTTCACGCCGGCCTGCTCCGCGCACCCCTCGATCGTCCGCACCCAGTCGGAGCCGGCGGCGAACTGCGGATACGGGTCCCAGACGGAGAACGTGTCCGGCGCGGCGCCGCCGGGTGTGGAGGAGCACGCCGCGGACGTGACCAGTCCGGCGGCCAGGATCAGGGGAACAGCTGCGCGGCGCATCAATGGTCCTTCCTGTCGACCTCGTTGACGACATCCATCGAACCGGTTCGACTTTCGAGCAGCCGCGCCAACGTAGCGGCCTCAGCCGAAGCCCGGCAAGAGGGTCTGGCCTACGATGTCGAATGTCGAACCGGTTCATTCGACGGGCCGGGGACGGGAAGCGGGCATGAACATCGGAGAGATCGCGAGGCGGGCCGGGGTGTCCCGCAGCACCGTGTCGTACGCGTTGAGCGGCAAACGACCGGTGTCCGCGGCGACCGTGCGGCGGATCAACGACGTCATCGCGGAGCTCGGCTATCGGCCCAACGCCAGCGCCCGCGCGCTCGCTGAAGGACGTACCAGGACGATCGGCCTGGTCATCCCGCCCGCGAGTGCCCGGCTCACCGACGTCCAGCTCGGCTTCGTGGCGAGCGTCGTCGAGGCCGCGGCGGCACACGACCACGACGTGCTGCTGTCACCGAGCGGCGGCGACCACGACCGGTCGTTCGACCGCGTCGTGACCGGCCGCCGGGTCGACGGGGTGATCCTCATGGAGATCCTCCTGCGCGACCCCAGGGTCGAACGCCTGACGAGCACCGGGCTGCCGTTCGTCACGATCGGCCACGTCGAGGAGCCGTCGGCGTCGTGGTGGGTCGACGTCGACTACGCCGGGCTGATCGGCCGCTGCGTGCGCCACCTCGCCGACCTGGGGCACCGGCACGTGGTGCTGATCAACCGGTCGGACGAGCTGGTCGCGTCGGGCTACGGCCCCTCGATGCGCGCGACGGCCGCGTTCCTCGGCGCCGCAAGGGAACGCGGCCTGACGGCGCACGACGTGTGCTGCGCCGACGACCCCGCCGCGGGCCTCGCGTGCTTCGAGGACATCCGCGCCCACCGGCCGGAGGTGACGGCGGCGGTGACGATCAACGAGGCTGCCCTGCCCGGCGTGCAGCGCGCGTTGCACCGCGCCGGCCTCGACGTGCCGGGCGACTTCTCACTCACCGGGGTGATCGCGGACCGGCTGGCCGAGGACTTCCACCCGCCGCTCACCGCCGCGGACGTCCCAGCGGGGCAGATGGCCAAGCTGGCGGTCGAGCTGCTGCTCGAGCAGGTCGGCGACCCGTCGGCGGCACCGCGGCACGCGTTGCTCGCACCGACCATCACGTTGCGCTCCAGCACGGGTGCCGCCAGGCGCTGACGTCAGACGAACCGGTTCGATCGTTCAGACGCTTGCTGTGAAGAGTTGTCTGCGCGTAACTTCACTCTGCGATCGAACCGGTTCGAGTCTCCGTCATCCCTGACCGTTACGGAGCCCTCATGGTTCAGCGACGAACCACAGTCCTGTTGGCAGTCCTGGCATCCGCACTCGCCTTCACCACACCGGCCCAGGCCGCGAACGAGTCCATCGGCGTCGACTTCTCCGTCACCGGCGGCGCCCCCACCTACCGGGCCTCCGGCTGGATCTACGGCATGACCGAGAACGGCACCGGCCCCGCGGACCACTTCTTCCGCGACGTCAAGTTCCGGTACATGCGCGCGGGCGGCGCCCAGCTCGACAGCCCCGGCGGCTGGGTGTCCGGCAAGTACGACCGCCGCTGGAACTCGGCCAAGGCCCAGCTGCAGCGGACCCGTTCGCTCGGCGGTGAGTTCATCCTGCTCGTCCACGACCTGTGGGGCGCCGACGGGTATCCGATCTCGCGTTTCCCCGGCGACAACGGCAACTGGACCGACTACGACAACTTCCTGACCCGCCTGATCGACGACGTGCGGGCGACGGGCGTCCCGGTGCAGTGGGACCTGTGGAACGAACCCAACATCACCCTCTTCTGGAACCGGCCGCAGTCCCAGTACCTCGAACTGTGGCGACGCACGTACCAGCGCGTCCGGGCGGCGTTCCCCGCTCACCTGATCGTCGGGCCGAGCCTCGCGGGTGTGCCGTCCACCGGAGGCTGGTGGACCCAGTACCTGGACTTCGTGCGCGCCGGCAACGTGGTGCCGGACATCATCAGCTGGCACTCGCTGCCCGGCGACCCGGTGACCAACGTGGCGGTGGCGAACCAGACGCTCGACTCGCGCGGCATCCCGCACCCCCGGCCGTACCAGATCAACGAGTACGGCGCGAGCAACGAGCAGAACCCCGGCGACGGCGCGTGGTACGTCACGCGGCTGGAACGGGCGGGCGCGGACGGCCTGCGGGCGAACTGGGCCAGCGCGGGCAACCTGCACAACGATCTCGGCAACCTGCTCGTCCGCAACGCGGCCGGGCAGCACCAGCCCAAGGGCGAGTGGTGGGTCTACCGCTTCTACGCCTCGCAAACGGGCCAGATCGTCACGACGACACCGAGCCAGTCGTACGACTCGTTCGCCACGAAGGCGGACGGCGTGGCGAAGATCCTCGTCGGCGGCGGCAGCACCACCGGAAACGTCGCGATCACCCTGCGGCGCCTGGACACCACGACCGGCATCGTGCAGAACAACCAGGTGCGCGTGCTCGTCCAACGCATCCCGCACAACAACGGCGGCGCGGTTCAAGGGCCCGTCACCGTGCAGAACACCGTGGTGACGTTGAACGGCAACGCGACCACGGTCACCGTGCCGCACAACAACATCGACGAGACGTTCACCGTCACGCTCCTCCCGCCGGGTAGCAGCGGCTTCCAGACCGTCGCCGCCGCCCAGCACTCCCAGCAGTGCCTGGACGGCACGAGCAGCCAGCAACAGCAGTTCCACTGCGAGGGCGGCGACCAGCAGCTGTGGAACTTCACCCCGGTGCCTGGCGTCGCCGCCACCTACACCGTCGTGAACCAGCAGTCGGGCAACTGCCTTGACGTCAACGGTTCCGACGTCGTGCAGAACACCTGCGCTCCCGGCGCGACCAGCCAGCAGTACACGCTGCGGAAGGTCACCTACAGCGGCAACGACCCGCACGACTACCAGTTGGTCGCGAGGCAGAGCGGCAAGTGCGTCGACGTCAACGGGATCTCCACCGGCGCCGGCGCCCGGATCATCCTGTGGACCTGCAAGCCCGCGGACCAGGGCAACGAGCTCAACCAGACCTGGCGACTCTGGGGGTCGGCCTCATGAAGACCGCGAGCATGTGGATTTCGATGGCGTTGGCCGTCGCGATGGTGCCGTCCCCGGCCTCAGCGGCGGGCACCGGACCGTGCGACATCTACGCATCCGGTGGCACGCCCTGTGTTGCCGCGCACAGCACGGTACGGGCGCTCTACGGCTCGTACAGCGGCAACCTCTACCAGGTCAGGCGCTCCTCGGACAACACGACCAGGGACATCGGCGTGCTGACCGCGGGCGGAACAGCGAACTCCGCACCCCAGGACGCGTTCTGTGCCGGCACCTCCTGCGTGATCACGGTGGTGTACGACCAGTCCGGCCGCGGGAACGACCTGTGGTACCAGGGTTCGAGCGTCGTTCCCGGCTCACCGCAGAGCAGGCCCGCGGTCGCGACCTCGGAGTCGCTGACCGTCGGCGGCGACAAGGCCTACTCGCTCCACATCAACCCCGGCAACAGCTACTGGCGTGACGGCCACCTGACTGGCGTCCCCACCGGCAGCGCGCCGGAAGGCATGTACATGGTCACCAGTGGCACGCACGTCAACGGCGGCTGCTGCTTCGACTACGGCAACAGCGAGACGACCAGGAAGGCCGACGCGGCCGGGGCGATGGACGCCATCAACTTCAGCACCCAGTGCTGGTTCGGCGGCTGCTCCGGGACAGGCCCCTGGGTCCAGGCCGACCTCGAGTGGGGGCTCTTCCCCGGTGGCAGCAAGTCGTGGAACCCCAACCAGCGAGCGTTTCCGAACAAGTTCGTCACGGCGATGCTGAAGAACAACGGGACGTCCCGGTTCGCGCTCAAGGGCGGCAACGCGCAGTCGGGCGACATGACGACGTTGTGGGACGGCTCGCTGCCGTCGGGCTACAGCCCCATGAGGAAGCAGGGCGCGATCATCCTCGGCAGCGGAGGCGACTGCTGCAAACCCGATGGTGGCGCCAACCTCAGCGCGGGCACGTTCTACGAGGGAGCGATGGTCGCGGGCTACCCGTCCGACGCGACCGAGAACGCGGTGCAGGCCAACATCATGGCCGCCGGCTACAGCACGGGCGGCACTCCCGGCACGACCGGAGTGGTACGCGGGCTCGCCTCCGGCCGGTGCCTCGACGTCAACGCCGGAGGCACCGCGGCGGGCACGCCGGTGCAGATCTGGGACTGTCACAGCGGAACCAACCAGACCTGGACGCGCACCGCCACCGGGCAGCTGACCGTCTACAGCGGAGACGGCACCAGGTGCGCGGCGGCCCAGAACAACCAGACCGGTCCCGGCACCGCCGTGGTGATCGCGCCGTGCGACGGCGGAGCGGGCCAGCGCTGGCAGTTCAACGCCAACGGCACCATCACCGGTACGCAGTCCGGGATCTGCCTGGACGTCAACGCCGCCGCCACCGCCAACGGCAGCAAGATCATTCTGTGGACGTGTCACGGCGGCGGCAACCAGCAGTGGTCTTTCGGATGACGTAGCGGCGGCTGCCCCGTCCGGCGTGGTGACACTAGTTGCCGAACCAGCATCGTCGAGCGGATCAGGCGGGACTGTCAGGATCACGACACGCGGCCGCTCGACCGCGAGTGCGGTCCACCAGCCTCCATCGCGCTCAACAGCGTTCTGGGACAACAGATACCCCTCACCCGCGGCGAACCGCCGGTGACGGGGATCTGTCGTACGGGACCGACTACCGCCGGGTCGTCCTGTTCGCCACGACGAGCGGGGCGAACTGGACCCAGTCGACGTTCGGTCCCCAGCCGGCGGGGTTGCCGAAGGTGACCGCGCCGCCCGGCGTGACCAGGTCGATCGGCGACGTCTCGAGCCAGAACCCGTCCCACGTGTAGTTGTGGCGGTACTGAGTGGCCGTCGCCTTGCCGCCGGCCTCGGTGGCGACGAGCGTCCGGTTGATGATGTCGGTGTTGTACGGGTGGCCGGTGTTCTTGTCGGCCTGGGCGTAGGCAACGGTCAGGTTGTACTGGCCCGCGTTCACCCCGGTGCGGGGAACCGTGAGCGTGCCGTTGTTGCCGATGTAGCCGACGTAGGTGCCGCCGGACGCCCAGGGGCCTGACGCGGTCGCCGCGCCGCCCGCGAGCTGACCGGCCTCGGCCTCGACGCGGACCGCGTTGCGGTCGGCCGCGGCGTCGCGGGTCAGCGTGAGCGTGCCGGCGGCGAGCGGGGTGCGGCCCTCGTTGGACAGCTTCACCTCGGTGATGCCCGCCTTGAGGTGCACCGTGGTGCTGCCGTTCCACGCGCCGGCGCAGGTGGCGGTCAGGTCGGCACCGGTGACCCTGCGGCCGGAGAGGCTGAGTCCGAGCGTGCTCCTGCCGGTCGCGGTCAAGGTCGAGTCCAGCCGGTAGTAGCCGTCCTCGGCCGCGGACACGTAGGTGGTGACGGACTCACCGGCCCGCAGCAGTGCGCTGCCACCGGAGCCGCGCGCGTCGGAGAGGGGGTACACCGTCCTTTCCGGACCGGTGACCTCGGTCAGGTCGACGCGGTCGAGCGTGATGTCGGACGAGCCGCCGAGGTAGCCGCCAGGACCGCTGGTGCGCAAGGAGATCCGGTGCACGCCGGCGGTGAGCTGGACGGGCGTGTCGTACCGGCCGCGGTAGGTCCAGCCCAGCGTGGCGGGCAGCGTCAGGTTCCGCACGTGGGCGTCGTCCACGTAGAGAGCCTGCTGACCGACGAACGCGTTGGTGCCGTAGAAGACGCCGAGCTTGTACGTGCCGGTGCGCGGCACGGTCACGTTGACGGTCACGCGCGAGTCCGGCCGGTTCATGGAGCCGACGTCCTTGCGGCCGGACGTGGTGTAGCGCATGGCCATGTCCCAGGAGCCCGATCCGTCGTCCTGGACGTATACCCTGGCGTTCTCCACCGTGCCGTTCTCGGCCTCGTAGCTCGCCTGCCACGGCGCGTTCGCGACCGGCGCCGCGCCCGAAGCCGGCGTGACGATCACCTGGTACGCGGCCAGCTGGTCACCACCGGGAACCTTGACCGTCGCGCCGCCGTTCGCGACCCGGATCCGCGACGCCGCCACCACCGACGGCTGTCCCGCGTCACCCTCGTAACCACTCCAGCCGGTCTTGGAGACCCGCACGTCGACCTGGTCGCCGAAGACCTTGCGGTCGATGCCGGTGAGAGCGACGTTCACGTCGTTCGCCGTGCCGCCGAGCAGCACCGTCGCCTTGGCGCCGCCGCGGTTCAGCGTGGCCAGGCCCTGCAGCGTGTCCCGGGTGTTCGGCTGCGGCGGCGTCACCTTGACCGTGTTGACCGCGTTGGCCGAGTTTCCGGCAAGGTCGCCGTACCACTTGGTGAGCCACCAACCACCGTTGGCGCGGCCTGCGCGCACGGCGTGGTCGCTGAGGTTGCCGGCCATGGACCAGAACGCCATGTGACCGTCCACTTTGGTGTCTTCGAGCATGGTGATCCACTGGACCATCTGGCCGGGCACCGAGGTGTCGCGCTTGTTGGAGTACTCGTTGATGACGATCTCTCTCGGCGAGATGCCGAGCTGCCGTTCCATCTCGCGGTAGTCCGCGTAGTTCTTGCGGTAGTTCACCAGCGAGTCCGGGCCGAGCTCGTGCCAGCTGGTCAGTTCCGGCAGCACGCTGTTGGCCTTGGCATACGTCAGGAACTCGCGCAGGTGGTCCGCGCGGTACCGGGTCTCGCCGATACCGGCGATGCGCGCGTTGGGCAGCACGGACTTCACCAGGCGGTAGATCCTGGTCCAGTCGGCGAAGAACTTCTGCTTCTTGTTCGCCCAGTCCGAGTACCAGATGCCGTCCGGTTCGTTGAAGATCGTCCACACGAACTTGTCGCGGTCGGGGCGCTGGGCGACCTTCTCCAGCTGCGGCCGCAACTTCGCGGCGTAGTCCTCGACGCCCAGGTCCTCGTAGGGCCACTTGCTGTAAGCATCCTGCGCGTAGATGTGCATCTCGCTGCCGCCCGTCGCGAAGAACTCGTCCGCGAGCTTCAGCGCGTCGCCGTTCGGGTGCTGGTCCCCGTCCGGCGCCTTCTGCGAGATACTGCGCAACCGCATGCCCGCGACCAGGTCCCGGGACGGGACACCGGCGTCGCCAAGGCCGTAGAGCATGCCCGTCGCACCGCCGCGGAACGCGCCGGTCGAGGAACCGAGATCCACGCGCAGGGTCTCGGTCGCGGCGACGGCAGCCGCCGGATACAGGGTGGAGAGCGCTAACGCGGCAATGACCGCGCAGGCAGGGATACGCATCGGAGCTCCATTTCGGATCACTTGACGGCACCACCGGTGATGCCCGAGATGATCTTTCGCTGGGCGACGGCGAGCACGACGACGAGCGGCAGGCTCATCAGGACGACGTAGGCGAAGATCAGGTGCCAGTTGTTCAGGTACAGACCGGCACTCGCCACGCGGAACAGGTTCAGCGGCAGGGTGTCGAGCCGCCCGCCGATGACGAAGAACGCGTAGAACACGTCGTTCCACACGTACAGGCAGATCAGGATCGTGGCGGTGGCGAGCACCGGCCGCAGCAGCGGCAGCACGATCCGCCAGAACACCGTCACCGGGCCCGCGCCGTCGATCTGCGCGGCTTCCTCCAGTGCCGGTGGGATGGTGCGGACGAAACCGGTGACGAAGAAGATCACCGTGGACAGGTAGATGCCCGTGTAGACACCGATCATGCCGATCGCGCTGCCCGCGAGCCCGAGCTGGCGCAACAACAAAACCACCGTGACGACGGCTGGTGGCAGCACGATGCCGCTGATGCCCAACGCGTACAGCACCGCGTTCAACCGGGTCGCGCGGCGGGCCAGGACCCAAGCCGCCATCGACCCGAACGTCAGCAGCAACGCGACCGTCGGCACGACGACCAGCAGGCTGCCGAAGAACGCGGCGGGCACCTGGCCGTCGACCCACACCTGCCGCAGGTTCTCCAGCAGCTGCCAGTGTCGCGGCAGCGAGAGATCGGGGTTGAGCGCCTCGCCCTGCGACTTCGCCGCGGTGACCACCACGAGCCACAGCGGTATCCCGATGACCACCAGCGCGAGCGCGACCGCCGCGACGGGCTGCACTCTGGTCCACACCCTGCTCACAGGACCGCCTCCCGCCTGCGCAGCATCCGGATCAGCGGGAACGCCAGCACCACGACGAGCAGGAACAGCACCAGGCTCATCGCGGTGGCCTGGGCGAACAGGCCCTGTCCGAACGTGCGGTAGATGAAGATGTTGAGGATCTCCGTGGTGCGCGCCGGCCCGCCGCCGGTGGTGGCCTGGACGATGTCGAACCCGTTCATCGAGCCCAGCAGCGCAGTCGCGACGTTGAACGTGACCGCGGGCGCCAGCAGCGGGAACCTGATCGACCAGAACGCCCTGGCGCGCGACGCGCCGTCGATGCGCGCCGCCTCCAGCAGGTCCTCGGGAATCGTCTTCAAGCCCGCCAGGTAGATGAGCATGGACAGCCCCATCCACTTCCACGCGTGGATCACCGCGACCACGACGATCGTCCAGGTGGTGTCACCCAGCCACGCGTAGTCGATGCCGAGCAGGTGGTTGAGGCTGCCCTGTGGTTTCAGCAACGCCTGGAAGATGTAGCCGACCGCCAGCGCGGACATCAGCACCGGCACCAGGAAGAAGATCCGCACCACCCGGTTCAGCGTGGTGTCGCGCTCGAGCAGCACCGCCAGCCCGAAGCCGAACAGGTTCTGGAACAACGCCACCAACACCGCGTAGACCAGCGTGATGCGCACCGCCCGCAGCAACGTGCCGTCCGACGCGAGCTGGCTGAAGTTGTCCAGTCCCACCGGTTTGATCGTGCTCTTGAAGCCGGACCAGTCGGTGAACGCGTAGACGAAGTTGAACACCGTGGGCAGGAAGAAGAACACGAGCAGGATCGCGAACGCCGGCGCCAGGAACCACATCGGGTGCGTCTGCCGCGCGACCGCGTTGCGGCGCGGCGGGTCCGGCACGGGGAGTGGCCGCGCCGGCGACCGCTCCCGCACGGGTGCAGAGGTGACCGGCATCAGAACCCCGGTGCCCCTGCCGCCTTGGCCAGCTGCGCGAACTGGTCCTGGGTCGCCTTCGCGACCTGCTCCGGCGTCATCGTCCCGACGATCATGTCCGCGAGGTTGATGTACAGGTCGGGGTTCGCGACCGCCAGCGCCTGCATGGAGCCGACCGCGGTGCCCAGCGACGCGTGCACGTCCAGCAACGCCTTGGGCACGCCGGGCGGGTTGGCGACAGCGGGCTGCAACGAGACCGTCTTGCGGGCGTTGACGAACTCCTGGTAGCCGGGGCCCATCCAGTACGCCAGCAACTGCCTGGCCGCGGCCTCGCGCTTGGCGTCACCCGTGCGGAACGCGACGAGGGCGTTGGACTGGTCCGGGATGAACGTGCCGATGTTGCCGGACGGTGAGATCGGGAAGAACCCGATCTTCTGGTCGAGCGTCGCCGTGTCGGACTTGGCCTGCAGCTGCCCGAAGAACGAGTTGACCTGCACGGCCATCGCGGCCTTGCCGTCGAGCAGCGCGGCCCCCTGGTCCTCGAACTTCGCGGTCTTGATGTCGGGGTTGAAGAGCCCCTCGTCGATCAGCGACTTGTACTTCTTGATCGCGTCGAGCACGACCGGGCTGCTGAAGGTCTCCTTGCCGGTGTTGATCTTCTCCCAGAGCCCGTTCTTGGCGGCGTCGGCCAGCTGGACCTGCACCCACCACTGAGTGGCCCAGCGGTCACCGGCCATCTCGAAGAACGGGGTGACACCCTTGGCCTTCAGCGACCTCGCCGCCACGACCATCTCGTCGAAGCTCTTCGGCAACGCGGTGATCCCGTTGGCCGCGAACACTTCCTTGTTGTAGTAGACGCCCTCGACGGCCGGGCTGGTGACCAGCGCGGCGTACCGGGTGCCGTCGAGGATGCCGGTGATGTCCTTCAGCTCCGGCGCGAGCTTCGGCAGCCAGGGCGCGTCGGTCAGGGGCTGGAGGTTCGTCTTCGCGTTGATCGCCGTGAGCATCGACGCGGTGGGCTGCCAGAACGCGAGGTCCGGCTTGTCGCCGGTGGCCACCTTGGTCTGCACGCCCTGTTCGTACGGGTCCGGGATGGTGACGACGTCGATGTCGGCACCGGTCGCCTTCTCGAACGCCGCCACCACCTGATCCGGCACGGTGTTGCTGTTCTGCGCCGCCCAGATCGTCAGCTTCGTACCGCTCAGCGACGCGGTGGGGTCGGCCCAGGAGGCCGGACCGCCGGAGCCGGCGTCCGCGCCGGGGTCACTGCACGCGGCGAGTCCCAACAGGAGGGTGGCGGCGACAGCGCTGATCCAACTCTTCATCGGGCGGATCCTTCGGTGGGTGAGGGAATCGGGGATGTGCGATGGGAGATCCGGAACAGACGCGCCGAGGCCGGCAGGCGCCGCGCCGTCAACGTCAGCTCTCCCGCGGGTGCGTTCCAGCCGGACGACCACACGGGGAGATCACGTGGGTAGAGCACTTCCAGCTCGACGTCGCCGCCGCGCAGATGTGGCAGCGGCAGCGTCACGCTCGTCTGGTCGCTGTCGCGCTGCCACACCGCCAGGTAGGTGACGTCACCGGAGGTCAGGGCGAGGCACAGCCACCGGTCGCTCCACGCGGGCAAACCCAGTGGCCACAAGGGAACCGAGGTGGCGAGGTCAGCCCGGATCTCCTGGTGCACACGCACCGCGGCTCGCACCGACTCCAGCTGGTCCTCCGTCATGAGGTCGAGACGACCGGACAGGTACAGCCGGCCGAGCATGCCGGTGCAGAGCGTGAAGGCGATGTCCTCATCGGACATGTCCGGCTGCGGATAGGCCCAGCTCGCCGACTGCTCCGGCAGCAGCGACATCGGGGCGGCCACCGCGATCGGCGGGTACAGCAGGTGGTCCTGCTGGTCGCTGGTCGACTGCAGCTGCATCCGCGCCAGCATCGCGTAGTCCATGCGCATGGCCCCGGACGCGCAGTTCTCCAGGATCAGGCCGGGATGCCGGTCCAGCACGCCGTCGAGCCACGCGAGGTGCGCCCGGTTGCAGTCGAGCAGACCCGCGCCGGCGCTGTCCGCGGCCACGTCCGTGCCCGCGCCGGCGTCGATGTTGTAGTCCAGCTTGAAATAGCCCACGCCCAGCTCACCCACCAGCCGGTCGACCACCGCGTCGAGGTGCGCGACGGCCTGCGGGTGCCTCAGGTCCAGGTGGTAGCGACCGTGCTCGACGAGCCGGACACCGCCGCGTTGCAGGAACGCCGACGGCGGGAGCCGGTCGGCCATCGGGCTGCGCACGCCGATCACCTCCGGCTCCAGCCAGAGTCCCGGCACCATGCCGAGTTCGCGGATGCGCGCGATGACCTCGTCGATCCCGCCGGGGAACCTGGTGCTCGACGGCTGCCACATCCCGACGCTGTCCCACCAGCTGGAGCCGTTGTCGTACCAGCCAGCGTCGACGCAGAACACCTCCGCACCGGCGGCCGCGGCCGCGTCGATCAGCGGCAGCAGCTTCGCCGTGGTGGGATCGCCCATGATCGTGTTCATGTAGTCGTTGAACACCACCGGCAACGCGGTCCGGTCCGGGTGCGGCCGCACGATCTCGCGACGGTGCCGGGTGAGTGCGGCGATCGCACCGTCCACACCGGACTCGGACACCGCCACCGACACCGGTACCGAGGTGAACGACTCGCCGGGCAGAAGGCGGTACTGCCACTGGTGGTCGATGTCGGTCGGCCCGAGCAGGGCGACGTAGGCGCCGTCCATCCGTTCCGCCACCTCCCACCGCCAGGCCCCGTTGTGCTCGACCTGCCACAACCACGCCCGCCCGGTCCGCCGGTCGACGAGGCCACCGGTCGGCAGGACCGTGCCCGTCGACCACGTGCCGGTGCTGACCACGGCGAGCCGGCCACGACCGTCCTGGCCGTGCAACCCGAGGTTGAGATCGGGCACGGCGTCCTGGCGCAGCGGCCGCCGGGACCACCGTCCCTCACCGAGCCATTCGCTGTCGGCCCGCAGCACGTCGAGGTCCTCGACCCGCGCTACGCCGAATCCCGCGGCGAACGACGTCAGTCCCAGCAGCGTCACCGTCTCCTGGCCGTGGTTGGTCACCGTGGTGGTGATCTGACACGCGGCGACCCCCTCGACCGAGCGGAACACCGTGCGCGCGGCCAGTCCGGTGTGCTCGTCCCGCAGATCGACGTGCAGTTCACTCCACTTGCCGTCGGTGCGACGGGTGGAACCGGCGTAGACCATGCGCCTGCCGACGGCGGTCTCCGAGAAGCGGTGCGAGACCCGGGCCCTGCCCTCCCCCGCCACCAGGACCTCGACCAGCGGCTGCGTGACAGGCGAGTCGCCAGGGGCGACGCCACCCGCGGAGAACGAGCGAACGCCGACTGATCCGTCAGGCGCCACGTCCACCACGAGCTCCAGCGCCGAATGTCCCCAGATCACGCCGGTCGCGGACTCGATCGAGATCACTTTCGCCTCATTCCTGCTGCTCAGCACGATGTGACCGGTCACATCGTCGCAACAGTGTGAGCGCTAACACAGCCAAAGAGAAAGAGCGCGTTACGCAGTTGTTACCGCGGAGGTGCGGTGGACTCGCGGATTACGAGCGAAGGCGGCGCCAGTGCGATCACCTGCCGGGGCTCACCCGCCACCTCGGCGGCGATGGCGGCCAGGCACGCCCGTCCGAGTGCCACGAAGTCCATCCGCACGGTCGTGAGCGCCGGCGTCCAGTAGGCGGCGCCGGGCACGTCGTCGAAGCCGATGATGCTGACATCGCCCGGCACGTCCCGGCCCGCCTCGTAAAGCGCACGGCGCACTGCCATCGCCGTGTCGTCGTTGCCGCACAACACCGCCGTCACGTCCGGGTCCGCCGCCAGCCGGGCACCCGCCAGGTAGGCCGACCGGACGTCCCACCCGGCAGTCAGCACCTCGGGCACCGGCACGCCCGCCGCCTCGAGCGCCGCGCGCCACCCCGACTGGCGGGCGCTCGTGCCGCTCTCCGAAGGGATCGCGACGTGGTGCACCGTGCGATGCCCCAGTTCCAGCAGATGTCTGGTCGCGTCGACGGCGGCCTGGCGTTCGTCCAGGTAGACCATCGTGCGTGAGACTCCCGGGAGCCCACCGGCTTCCGTGGCGGCCACCGCGGGAACGTCCGCCGGCAATGCCCGCAACACCTCCGCGCCCGCGGGATCGAACGCGATCACCACGACACCACCGGCGTTGGGATCGCTCACGTGCTCGACCGCGTGGTGGACGTCGGCCGGGCTGTCCGACACCACCACCCGCACCCCGACGGCGAAACCCGCCGACCGCGCGGCCTCCTCGATGCCCTGCAGCGTCGCCGCGTAGCCGTACAACGTGGTGTTGGCGATCACCACCGTCACCGTGCTCGACAACCCCGAACCGAGCGCCCTGGCCGCGCGGTTCGGGCGATACCCCAGGCGCTCGATGACCTCGAGCACGTGACTGCGGGTGCCGGCGTTCACCCGAGGCGAGTCGTTCAGCACCCGTGACACCGTCTGGTGCGAAACGCCGGCGGCCGCCGCGACATCGCGGATGCTCGGCGTGGCGGAAGATCGTCGTGTCACCCCGACATCGTGATCGTTGCCGGTCTCGGCGTCAAAGCGCCGCAGGCGGGCCACATCGCTCCGGCCAGTGAAGTGCCCGTTCACATGACCGCATTGCGAAACGTCAGCAAAGCGCCGAATCCCGTTGCTGTTAAACAGCTAGATGCTTAGCCACGCTTCGTTACGTTGACCCGCGTGCAGTCAGCCATGACCCGAACACTGCTCGCGGTGCACGCCCATCCCGACGACGAGTCGACGTCCACCGGCGGCATCCTCGCCCACTATGCCTCGCTCGGCGCCCGAATCGTGCTCGTGACCTGCACGAACGGCGAGCTCGGTGACGCGCCGGGCGGCATCAAGCCGTTCACGCCCGCCCACGATCCTTCGCGAGTCGCAGCGCACCGGCTCGGCGAGCTGCAGACGGCGTGCCGCGTCCTCGGTGTGACCGACGTCGAACTGCTCGGGTACCACGACTCGGGCATCGCGGCGTGGGAGAACCCTCGCGGCGCCTTCGTGGACGTGCCGGTGTCCGCGGCCGCCGACCAGGTGGCGAGGCTGATCGAGCACTACGAGCCGCAGGTCGTGGTGACCTACGACGCCGAGAACACCGCGCAGCACCAGGACCACCTGCACGCCGCTCGGGTCGCCACGGCGGCGTTCGACCTGTCCGCGGTGGCAGCCAAGCTCTACTACAAGGCACACGGCCGGGCGTACTGGGAACGCCTGATCCGGGTGGCCGCCTCGGTCGGAATCCACCGGGACCTGCCCACCGGACTCGACGACGTCGACCGGCGCATCACCACGACCATCGACACCCGCGCGGTCGTCGCCCGGAAGCGCGCCGCGCTGCACTGCCACGCCTCCCAGCTCGGCTCGTCGATCGCGGGCAGGCTGCCACCCGCCGAGTTCGCCGAGGCGCTCGGCGTAGAGGACTTCGTCCGGGCACGGGACACCACGGGATCACCTGTCCCGGAAACCGACCTCTTCGCCGGGCTCGGGTAGCGCGGCGATCCTGCGACCCGGCAGCGTCACAGGCTGTGTGCGATGGGGTGAAGTGGCTGGTACAGAGGCAGTTCGGACCCACTTGGCATCCGCACCGCGGTGAGTCGCCCCCACCGCGCCTCGGTCACCGGCCGAGTGGTTTCGACACCGGCCGCGGCCAGCTCGGTCAGGACCGCGTCCAGGTCGTCGCACATCAGGTAGAACTCGTGCCGCGGTTCCCCGTCGGTGGGGTGGACGGCGACCTCGGCCGGCGGCAGTTTGAAGATCAGCCACCCGTGTCCGGCATCCACGTGCGGGAACCCGAGGACGTCGGCGACGAAGGCTCGGTCCGCCTCGGCGTCCTGGCTGTAGAGGATCACATGCGCGCCGCTGAACATGGCCAACCATGCCTCGCGAACACGTTGCCGCGCAAGCCGGAACCCTCCGGCGGCTGATCAACGCGGTGGTTCGAGCGCGGCGGGCGACTCAGCCTCGGGAATCAGCAGCCGTGCCTCCCCCGACCCGTCCGCCGGTACCGCCCAGACGTCGGAGTGCCCGCCGCCGCGCGGGATTCCGTACGCGACGGTCCGTTCGTCGAGCCAGGCGGGCTGGTCGTCGACGCTGCGGCTCTCGGCGAGCGGAGTCACGCCGCCGTTTGCCAGATCGAGCACGGAAAGCCGCCAGCCCTTCGCCGGGTCACCGTCCACAGCGGACTTGAAGGCGATCCGCCTTCCGTCCGGGGACAGGGATGGGCACTCGACGTTGTCGCGCACCGTGTGCACTGTGCGCGCGGAGCGATCGCCTTCCACCAGGTATCGATGACTGCCGGTCGACATCGTCGCGAAGAAGCGGTTCTCGTCCTGAGCGAACGTGACGCCCCAGAAGTTGAGGTCGGCGGCCTGGTAGGGCTTGCCGTCGACCGTCACGCCGAACTCCTCCAGCGTTCCTTCGAGAGCGTCGGTCGTGGTGTCCAGCATTCCGGCACGAGTGGAGAACTTTCCACCGTTGTAGGAGTCCCCGGTGACGAAGACGGTCCAGGCGACCCGCTTGCCGCTGGGCGACACCCTGGCCCGGTTGGGCAGGCCCACCAGCGGAATCTCCTGCTTCACGGCCAGCGCGGCGTCGAACACGACGAGCTGGTAGGTGGTCAACCCGTTCTCCGGGCGCAGGCAGAGTCCGGTACCGCCGGCGGCGTAGACCCGGTTGCAGGTCATGGTCGACACCGCACGCGCACCGCCTGGGGCGTCGGCCGCGACGGTGGCGAGGTGCCCGCGTTCGTCATCCGCCGTGCTGCGGAACAGGATGCGCGGACCAGTCAGAGTCACCGTGTCCGTGGTCCTGGTTGCGGCGGCGTCGCGGTTGCGAGCCGCGACGAGTCCTGTGTAGACGGCAGCGGTCGCGAGCAGTGCGACTACACCGACGAGTGCGAGCAGAACTCGGGTCCGGGTGGTCAAGCGGGCACCGCCTTGCGCGGGATCAACAGCAAGGCGGTTCCGACGACGGCCATGAGCACCATGCCGGCGGCCACGCCGACAGCGGTGTCCGCGCCGCCCACCTGCCAGAAAAGTCCGAAGAGGACAGACGAGACGAAGTACGACAACGCCTGCCCGGTCTGCACGATCGAGATTCCGGTGGTGCGCAGCGCTTCGGGCAGGATCGGGCCGGCCAGCGCCATCAGCACACCGTCCGTCGCGGCGTAGAAGGCGCCGTAGAGCCCGAGCGTGAGCGCGAACAGCGGCCACCCCGCCACCGGACTGAGGAGCAGCAGGTACACCACGGCCAGCCCGCCGTAGCCGCAGAGCATCACCGGCAGGCGGCCGACCCGGTCGGCCAGGGCGCCCAGTGGCGCGGCCAGCAGCAGGTAGACGAGATTGGTCCCGACCGCCAGCAGCGGGAACCATCCGTTCGCGATGTCTTCCTTGCGCTGCAACAACAAGTACACGAATCCGTCGCCGATGGTGACCATGCCCAGCACGCAGGCGGCCAGCAGCAGCCGCCGCACCCTGGCGTCACGCAGCAGCGAGACGACCGCGCGAGGCGACACGCTCTTCGTGGTCGCCGGCGCCGAACGCCGGTCCCGCACGAACAGGCAGAGCAGCAGCACTCCGCAGGCCGCGATGCAGAAGCTCGTCACGAACACCGCGTCGAAACCGTCGGCGCCGGTGGACGATCCGGCCACGGCCAGCACGGCCACCGCGACCAGTGGCCCGGCGAACGCACCGGCGCTGTCCATCGCCCGATGCACGCCGAACGCACGCCCGAGCATCGATTCCGGCGCGGACAAGGTGATCAGCGCGTCCCGTGGCGCGGTACGCAGTCCCTTGCCCGTGCGGTCCACCGTCAGCACGGCCCCGATCGCGGCCGCCGAGGACCCGGCGGCCACCAGCCCCAGCTTGGCCACCGCCGAGAGCGCGTACCCGATGCCGGCGACGGCCTTCTTCCGCCCGGCGCGGTCGGCGATGTACCCGCCGGCCAGCCGCAGCACGGCCGTCGCCCCGGTGTACAGCCCGTCGAACAAGCCGTAGGACAGCGGGCTCAGATGCAGCCCGAGCATCAGGTAGACCGGCAGCACGGCGGTGACCATCTCGGACGAGATGTCGGTGACGAGGCTGACCGTCCCCAGTGCCAGGACATTTCCGCCCAACGCGCCCAGTGTGCGCCGGGACAGGCCGCCGGGGTGCTCCCGGCGGCCGATCGTCGACAGGTACACGGTTACTGCCACACATCCAGAATCGGCGACTTCTGCGCCGCGTTGCCGATACCCGGCAGGCCGTGGGCCGCCTCGATGGTCCGCAGCACGGTGTAGTGGTTGATCGTTTCGCTGTAGCTGCCCGCCTTGACGTGCGCACCGGTGAACGTGGTGAAGATCTGGTTCACCGAGGTGTTGCTGTCCTCGTCGAAGGTGACGATCAGCAGGCTGTTGTGCGTCTTCGCCCACTGCGCGTACGCGTCGAGGTTCTTCTCGAGCCAGCTGTCACCCTTGCCGACCGAGCAGTCGTGCATGTCGTTGCACATGTCCGGCGTCACGAAGGCGACGGCCGGGAGCTGCTTGAAGTCGCTGGGGAACGACGAGAACTTCCGGTTGCTCGACGAGGGGACGTTGCT
>JAVXWK010000670.1:0-5114 GCA_032230575.1 Pseudonocardiales bacterium
TGGGGGTTCAAGTCCCCCCTCGGACATAAGCATTATCCACACAGGCCGCGAGATTGATGGAAACATCAGCCTCGCGGCTTTTGTGTGAGTAGCTGATCTGCAGGTCAAGCCGCTGGTAGAGGTCACTGAGGCTCTCCGGTTTCGCCTCCCTCAGCTTCACGCCGACGTCCCCCAAGCCATCGATCATGGCGTAGAGGTCAGCGCCGTCGAAGCCTCGCGC
The DNA here is from genome assembly GCA_032230575.1 of Pseudonocardiales bacterium. Classification (GTDB taxonomy): domain Bacteria; phylum Actinomycetota; class Actinomycetes; order Mycobacteriales; family Pseudonocardiaceae; genus Lentzea. The sequence goes on from JAVXWK010000670.1 coordinate 221, forward strand.
AGTCGGCACGTCCACGAGTTCGGCCTGCGCAACCGCACGCTTGGCCTGGGCCTCGTTCACTGCCTCCACCAGCGCGGCTGGGTCTACGCCTGCCTTGATCGCGTTCTGGAACCGCTTCAACTCCTCCTCGGCCGCGGCCAGCCGTTGCTGAGCCGACTTGTGCTTCGTCTCGTCCCGCTTGTCTGGCTCCTGACCTTCCAGCAGCGACTTAACCGTTCGATCTACGTTCTGCGGCAAGAACAGGTCGCCGATCCATTCATTCACAGCGGTGGTGAGAACGTCCTCCCGCACGTAAACCGATGGTGGATGTTCAAGCGCAGCTTCTGAACCGGGCACGAGCGTGCGCGTCGCGCATCGGTAGTACATGGCCTTTCGCGGGGCACCTTCCATCTTCCGCGTGCACTCGACGTGGCGCAGCCGACCACGGAACAGATACGGCCGCTTAGTCGGCCGGCCTGCCCGTTCAGCCTTCCTCGCCGTGGCGAGACCACCTGCGCCCTTCCCCTGCCGGATCAACTGCGCCTGTGTGAATTCCTCCACACTGATGATCGCCGGATGGGCAGGCTGCCTCGAACGCACAACCTTGTCCGGAGCAGCACGCCGGAACCTGATCACGTGACCAGCGGCCACGTCGTCAGGATTGAGGAGCACTTCGTGCCTCGTCCAGCGTCCGAAGAAGGCATAGCCCGTGTACCTCGGGTTTTCGACGATCACCCGTACTGAACTGCCCTGCCACCCATCGGCGAGACGGTGCTTGTTCTGCTCCGGCTTCTGCCGAGACGGGCATGGAATGCCGTCCCTGTTCAACCCTTCCGCAATAGCCCGGTCCCCCATGCCCGCGATGTACTCCCTGAAGATGCGTCGAACGACCTCCGCGCAGAACTCGTCAATCGCCAGGACTCGCAGGCGGAACCCCTCAGCCGCCTTCTTCGGGTTCGGATGCGGTCCGCCGTCGGCCGTGACGAAGCCATAAGGCGCACGTCCACCCTGGTGCCGTCCCTCGTTGATGACCTGCGCATCCATCGCTGCGCGGACACGAGCCTGAACGTGTTGCCGCTCGGACTCGCTCATCCCGCCAAGGACACTCATCAGCATCTTGTGCGACGGGTTCCGCGGGTCGAACTTGCCGCCCAGCTCCGGAACCCACAGGTCCACACCGTAAGCCTCGAAGCGTGGAGCGATGAGCGAGAACTGGTTGCCGAACCAACACCGCGTTCCTTCGCCGACGACCACTGCGTGCCAGCCGCGGAGCGGGTTCTTCAGCGCCGCCAGCAACTGAGAGGCCTCGCGACGCCGATCCCACGGCACAGACCTCGACTGTCCGATGTCGAAGAACTCCGTGACGACTTCCCCGCCGAAGGGCTCAACGAACTTCGAGGCGTTCCCGAACTGCCAACCTCTCGACGTCTCCGGATCCTGGTTGTCCTCGGTCGAGCAGCGACCATAGAACGCCACCGGCCCGATGCCGTCCAGCACGTCCTCAGCGATCTCGACACCCCACAGGTCGTCGAGAGTTGCCCATGGGTTCAAGCTGATTTCAACAGTCATCGGCAGGCCCGTCCAAGATCGCCACATCGGTCAGCTCAACCAGTATGGCAAGCAACGCACGGCTGACGGCAGGCGTAAGCGGAGGAAGCTCGTCCGGCACGCGTACAACGATCTCATCGTCACCCATCGAGCCCGTCACCTCCCGATGCGCTGATTTCGCCAGCTTCCAGTCTCGCGACAGCCGTCCGGATGTCCACCGTGAGGTAGCCGCGCACTCGCCTCGTGTTGTCTCCATCTGGGACGTACTGACGTAGCGGCCGGCATCCGAGATCACCCATCTCACGGGCGAACGTCGTCGGCTCGACGTCCAGCGCCTCCACCAGCTCGGCCGTGGGCACGAACTCCCGCTCATCCAGCCCGTCACCGAGGTAGTCCACGACCGACGACAAAGGCTCGGGCAGTTCGATCTCCTCCCGACTTGCCACGCCGATCGCCTGCACAACTGCCGCGCGGTCAAGCACCGGCAGAGCATCCTGCCCAGCCGCATGTCCGGTCAGGGTGCCTTCGACCTCACGGAGCGCTCGACCTCGCTCGCAGATCGCACGCCAGTCCTCGTTCGGCATGTAGAACGTCCGCACGGTCAGCGCCAGCACATCGACCCCGGCCTGTGTCTCCCCATCCGGCCGCAGGATGCCGACGCCCTTGTGCGACGGAAGCAACCGGCTGCTGTCGTACCCACGGGTGTTCATCTGCTCCCCGAGCACGATGTTGCTGTCCCGCCAGTCCATGACTCGCAAAGCGAACCGCGACCCGAGCACCGCCCGCAACTTCGAGGGAATCGTGTTGCTGTCCGGCCGCTGCGTCGCGAGCACCAGCACCAGGCCGGCCGCAGGTGCCTTCTTCGCGAGCCACGTCAGCAGCTCGCCGATCTGCTCCCCTGCTGTGAGCTTCTTCCCTTGCACGACAACGGGAGTGCGATCCTCCAGTGCAATGTGGACCTCATCGACGACCAGCGCCGTGATCGGCATGTCCAGCGACGGGTCACGCGACATCGCCGGAGTCACCTTCGACTCGGGACACGTGACGTCGTCCATGTCCTGCATCCGCCGATACCGACGCTGAACATCCGCGACCAGCTCAACGAGCCAGTCAAGGAACGCCAACACGTGCCCGCCGTCGTCACCGGCCATGAACCGGTGCGCGACCTGCTCCGCGGCCTGCCAGTCCTTCCCGTTCTTGAAGTCAGCCACGTACAGCCGTGCGTGCGGATCGAGGATGAGCCCAGCCGCAGCCAGCCGTTCCGCCATCGTCTTGCCCTGCCGGGGAATCGCGCCGATCAACACCGACGTCCACACCAACGGCAAGTCGATCCGCCGTCCACGCGCATCAGTTCCGAAGGGCACCGGCCGCCATGCGTCCCACCGCTCCACCGTGAGCAACGGCGTTCGGATCGGCGGTGAGGCGTACGGGTCCTCGTCAGCCACCCACATCGCCACGCGACCGGCATGACCGCCGTTGCCACGCACCCGCTCGACGCTGAGCTGGATCTCGTCGACCGCCAGCGCTGACGCCAGGTCTTCCCGGTGCTTCACGACATCAGCCGCCTTGCGGGTGGCAGGCAGATCCACGGTGACCGCCCAACCAGCGCCCTGCCGAGACGCCCGCTGTACCAGCCGCAGCGACTCGTCCTTACCGATCAGCTTGGCGTCCCGGAACGCGTCGACCAACACCTGCGGGTCCATCGTCCACGTCAGCGTGCGCGGCCCGGCGAGCACTGACTTCCGCCCTGGTGAACCGTCCTTCGCCCGTCCGACGATCGCCAGCACGGCCGCGCCGACACCCCCAACGCTCCACAACACCAAGTCGCCGTAGAGCACCCACGCCACCATGACCGCTGCACTGCCAGCCAGCAGCACGGTCCCAGTGACCTTCCACCGGAACAGCGTCAGCGCTCGGATCTCAACGAACTTGTCCGCCAACTTCTCCGACTGCTCGGCAGCGTCGCGGTAGTCCCGCACCCGAACCCAGTTCCGCCAGCCGCGCGCCGCAACCACCAGGCCACGACCAACCGCGCTCGCACACCGGAGCGGAGCACGAAGCACGCAAGCGAGCGCATCCTTCGCCGCGAGCTTCAACGCCTCCCGAGACTTCAGCGCCGGAGGCACCACCCGCGAGTAGCGCCAGGTCGTCTCGATCCGCCGGACGAGGGCCGCACGTTCGTCGACCAACTCCCCTTCGAGAACCTGCTCAGCAGGCACCAGCTCCCCGCTCACGGTTGGCCCCCGTTCAACGCCGCAGCCAGCTTCGAGGACAGCCCGCGCGAACACCCGGTGACCTCACGAACCCAGGCCGGCGAGACCTTGGCGCTCGACTTCCGCGCCTTGCGTGCCACCGCCAGGTACTCCGCGAACGACGTCCGCGGGGCGGGTGCCGCGGCCTCCACCGTGGCACCCGCCGCAGTACCGAGCTTGTCCCGCAGCTCCGTCACCGCCTCAGCCGCGACGAACACGACGAGCGGCGGCACTGAGTGCAACACCACGAGCGCAGCAGACCCAGCCACGAACGCACTCCAGGTGTTCATGACGTACGTGGCCCCGAGCGTGAACCACTTAGCCGCCCGCACCCATCCACCGAGCCGCACGCCGTGCCGAGCCGTCACCTGTTCGGCACGGAGGATCGCCAGCAACACCAACGACACCATCGGGTCCAACAGCCACGCCGCGAACCAGGCCAGCGACCACACGGCTGCACCAGCTGCGGCGAACTGCTGAACGTTGGTCATCGTGAACGCGAGCCCGAGCAGAATTCCGGTCCAGCACAACCGGTCCACCTGCACGGCAACCCGCTCGATCGGCTCGCTCACTTCCGATCACCACCACGGCCGCGAGGCTCGTAAGTGGTCACCGTGAGCGCCTTCGTCAGCGTGTACGACGCAAGCAAGGCCGGCACTCCGAGCACCGCGAACAGCAGCCAGCCGTTCCCACCGTGCGTCACGACCACCCACTGAACGATCACGATCAGCACCGCGTTCACGACCACCCGGCCACCGAGCGACATCAGCCGAACGCTCGACCGTGCCGCGCTCGCCGCAGCCTTCGCCCGACGAGAACCAGCCCGCCAGACCAACACCAGAACCAAGAGGACACCGACCGCAGCCAGCACCTGAGTGGGAGTGACGCTAATGGCGTTCATGAACGCGGCCCTCTCTCGGCCCGTTCACCGCGCTGGAGCCAGTGCCGATGCACCTCGCGCCGCTCGTCCTCCGGCAGCGCTCCCCACACCCCGACCGTCTCAGCGCCGGCCGTGCGCAACTCCAACTCCAAGCACTCGTCCCGAACAGGGCACCCCGAGCACTGCCGCTCCGCCAGCTCCCGATCGGTCAGCTCCTCGTCCGCCCACGGCGGTT
>JAVXWK010001011.1:0-5624 GCA_032230575.1 Pseudonocardiales bacterium
CTGAGCCGCTCGATCGCCGACGTCGCGCGATCGAGCCGCCTGCGGGCGGCGTCCAGGCCACCGGCTCGCAACATGCGCAGGCAGTTCTCGGCCTCGCAGTTGTACGAGCGGAGCATCAGCGCCGACCAGTCCTCGACGAGCCGGCGCCCGGTGGCGTCCGACCCGTTGTAGGTGACCTCCGCGCCGCCCTCGATCGCGGCACCGGTCTTGATCAGCGACTTCATCTCGTCGTGGATGAGCTCGATCTGCGCCTGGTGGTCGGCGGCCATGTCCGTGCGGAACACGCCGGCCCTCTGGAAGGTCAGCTCTTCCTTCAACGGCTGCAGCTCGGCGCGCGCGTTCTTGATCCGATGGCGCAACGCCACCAGCTCGGCACCCGCGCGGTCGACCTCCTCCAGCGCGTGGGTCTGCGCTGTTCGGGCGTCACCGATTCGAGCGAGCAGCTCCTGCAGGCCTTCGACGGCCCGCTCCAGCTCAGCGACCCGGCGGTTCTTGCGCCCGAACATGATTACCTCCCCGAACAGCGACGAAAGGCCCACGACCGTTCCATCGCAAGGAGGTATCCACCGTTATCTATCGCGCTATGCACTCACTCCATCGAGTGAACCCACGAAACGCACGAACCCTTCGGGGTCCTCGCTCGTGGCCGACTGCTGCAAGATCACGCTGGTAGCGCCCGCTTCGGCGACCCGCGCGACCAGATCCGTGACGAACGCACGGTCCCGCGAGTCGGTCTCGACGTAGACGATCACGGGGTGCTCGCGGGAGGCGCTGACAGTGCGGACGCGGTCGAGATCAGCGGACGCGTCGAGGATCGTGCCGTCGCCGACCTCGCCCGCGAGATCCAGGGTCTTCATCCCGAGCCCGCCGACGTAGATCGGCATCGGCTTCGACGGCGGCCAGTCCAGCGCCACGCCGGTCAGCTTCACGTACCGGCCGTCCGTGGTGACGCGCTCGCCGGCCAGCAGCGCCTTCAACGCGTTCGTGTACTCGCGCAGAAGAGTCAGCGGCGACGAGACCCGCGCGCCGACCTGGCCCATCCAGTCCTGGACTCCGTGGCCGACACCGATCGTGACGCGTCCGGGGAAGAGCCGGTCCAGCGTCGCCGCCTCCATCGCGGTCAGCGCGACGTTGCGCAACGGCACCGGCAGCAGCCCGACACCGACCTTCAGCCTGGAAGTCCAGGCGAGCGCGGCGGACGCGGCCGCGATGCCGCTCTCCAGGAAGCAGTCCTCCCACAGCCACAACGAGTCCACACCGGACTCCTCGGCGGCGAGGACGACGGAACGCAGGTTCTCAGGCGGGAGCTGGGGCCGGTAGACAGCGCCGAGTGTGGTCACCCTTCAACTACTACCGGCCCGCATGTCAGCTCAGCAACCGCAGTTGTGGTACGTGATGTCCCAGTGGTTCGACTCGAGGTAGTAGATGTTGCCCGCGCTCGACTTCCACTTGTTGCCGCCGATGGACGCGAACTTGCTCTTGATGTAGTTGGTGACGCAGCTGTTCAGCGAGATGTCCACCTTGTAGCCGTTCCAGTGCGAGTAGGTGCCCGACGCGTGACCGGTCTCGGTGCCGCCGGAGATGTTCACCACGCAGCCGGAAGCACTCTTGAACGTCTTGATTCCCGCGATGGTGGTCTGGTTGATCTGGTCGAACGAGGTGCAGTTCGACTGGTTGCGGTTGCTGCAGCCGCCGCTCGACGACCAGGTGATGCCGGCCGCGCGCAGCTGCGCGGTCGCCTGCGCGTGGGTGTACTTGGCCGGGGCCGCCGAAGCGACGGACGCGCCGATGATCAGAGCCGCGAACATCGCGATCACAGCGGCGATCGTGCGAACGAACATGCTCTCTCCTTATGCCCAAAGCAAGGTGCGGCAGAAGCTAGGAAGAGGCGGTAAAGAGACGCCTAAATCGGTCTTTGGCCGATCTTTGGCGCGGTCGTGGACAGTTCTGGTCGTCATCCATCAGGGGATCGGAGCAACAACGATGCGCATTCGCCACGCCGTCGCGGCGACCGCACTTTCGCTCGGACTGCTGTCCGGCATCACCGGCATCGCCCAGGCGGCGCCCGAAGGTCCTGCCGAGCAGGAGACCGCCATCTCGGAGGTCCAGGCGGCAGCAGGGTACGGCGGTTCGATCAGCCGTACCGAGGTCATCAGCCGGGCGAAGAACTGGTGGGACCGCAAGGTTCCGTACAGCCAGTCCGCCTACGCGTGGGACGTCAACCACGGCAAGCAGTACCGCACTGACTGCTCTGGTTTCATCTCCATGGCGTGGAAGCTCACCACGAGCCGCAACACGTCCACTTTGGACGAGGTCGCCACCAAGATCTCCTGGGCGAACCTCAAGCCGGGCGACATGATCCTGCGCAACGGCCACGTGAAGCTGTTCGAGAAGTGGGCCAACACGGCGCACACCTCCGTCTGGATCTACGAGGAGGGCAGCACCGCGACCGACATGGACCACGAGACCACGACGATCGCGACGCTGAAGAGCGGCGGTTACGCGCCGTGGAAGTACAACAAGATCACGGGCTGATCTAGCTGATCGCGAGGCTCCACTGCGCGCGCCAGCTGTGCACCTCTGCTGCTTCTCGGGTGCCCAGTCGCGTGAACAGATCGGCAGCCTCACCCCAGCAGCGGTCCGCGCCTGGCACGTCCCCCAGGCAGGCGTGGGCCGCACCGAGGTCCCTGAGCGTTCGTGCCCGCCACAACGGCAGCCCCAGATCGGTCCACGACGCCAGGGCCTCGGCCAGCACCACCCGCGCACCGGCGTGATCACCGGCCGCGAGCCGCCACTCCCCCAGCGTGCGGCGGACGAGCGCCTCGCCGAACCGGTCGCCGACGTCACGGCAGCCGTCCATCGCGGTGGCCAGCAGTTCCCCGGCCGGGTCGAACAAACCCTTGCGGATCAACACCTTCGCCCACGCCTGGGCGGTGTAGCAGCCGAGCAGCTCGTCCCCTGTGCCCGCGACCATCTCGTGGGCGCGCACGATGTGTTCCTCGGCGAGGTCCAGCTCTCCACGTGCGCGATGGATCAGGCCGATGCCCCGCGCCGCCAGGGCTTCGCCTCTCCTGCTCTTCGCCGCGCGGTAGGTGGTCTCGGCTAGCGTGAGGGTGGTGAGCGCTCCCTCGTCGTCGCCGAGTTCTCGTTTGATGGAGCCGATTCCGTAGAGCGCGTGCGCGACGCCTTCCGGGTCGTGCGACTCCAGCAGCTCACGGGCCCGGCCCAACGCCTCCAGCGCGCACGGGTACTCGCCGAGATCGCGGCACACCATGCCGATGCCGTTCATCGCGACGGCCTCGCCGCGCTTGTCGCCCAGGTTCACGAACAACGTCTGCGCGGTGTCGAACCACTCGCGGGCTTCGGCCAGGTTGTCCCGCTTGTAGTGCATCTGGCCGAGGCTGCAGCGCAGCACCGCTTCCAGCCTCACGTCCGCGGTCTTCCACACGGCTTCCAGCGCCGCTGTGTGTGTTCGTTCCCAGGCCTCGTAACGGTTTCTGAGCCCGAACCAGGCGAACACCAGCACCTCGGCGAGCTGCGAGGCGATCTCCGCGAGGCCGAGCTCCGCCGCGCGCTCGACGAGCTTGGTCAGCAGGTTCTCCTCGCGGGCGAACCAGGCGTCCTTGTCCGCGGGGCGCGCTGCCGTGGCCACTATGCCCAGAGAATCCTGCATGCGCGGCACGGCGAGGAAGAGCTGTTCGGTCAGACCATCCACAGTGGACAGAGCGGCGACGACGGCTCTGCGCACGACGTCCTCGCGTTCCTGTTGCGGGTCTTCGGCTTCCGCGAGCTCACGGGCGTGCAGCCGGACCAGCTCGTGCATCCGGTACCGCGCGCTGCCGATGACGTCGAGCAGCCGCGCGTCGACGAGCTGGTCGAGCACGTCCTCGTCGAGCAGGTGCACCCACAGGAAGCTCGGCACCTCGGGGAGCCCGAGGAACCCGAAGATCCGGTACGCCCGCCGGACGTTCTCGTCGAGCGCGCGGTAGGTCAGCTCCAGGCTGGACCGCACCGCCAGGTCGTCCGCGACCAGCTCGTCGAGCCTGCTGCGCTCGTCGGACAGTCTTCTGACCAGCTTCGACACCGGCCAGTGCGCCCGTCCGGCCAGCCGCGCGCCGGTGATCCGCACGGCGAGCGGCAGATATCCGCACAGCCGCGCGACTTCCTGCGCCTGGTCGGGTTCGTCGGAGACGCGGTCGTCGCCGAGGATGCGCTTGAGCAGCGTGACGGCTTCGTCGCTGCTCAGGACGTCGAGCGGGATTCTTCTGACGCCTTCCAGCCCGCACAACCGGCTGCGGCTCGTGATCAGCGTGAGGCAGCCGGGACTTCCCGGCAGCAGCGACCGGACCTGCGACACGCTCGTCACGCCGTCCAGCACGATCACCACGCGCCGCCCGCCGACCGTGGCCCGCCACAGCGCCGCGCGTTCCTCGGCGGACTCCGGAATCCGCTCGCTGGGCACGTCCATGGCGCGCAGCAACGAGTCCAGCGCCCCGGACGGCGAATGGAGATCCACGAACAGCTGCCCGTCCGGATACCGGTCCGCGAGCCGATGCGCCGCGTGCACCGCGAGCGCGCTCTTGCCGACACCGGCCGGCCCCTCGATCCACCAGACGCCGCCATCGCCGTCCAGCAGTCTGCTCAGTTCCCTGTCGCGGCCGGTGAAATCGCCCGCGTCACGCGGCAGGTAGTTGCGTCTGCTCTCGCGCGTGCCTTCGAGCACGTCGCGGTAGAGCTGCTGCAGCTGCTCGCCGGGCTCGACACCCAGTTCGTCGACGAGGACCTTGCGCGTCTCCCGGAACACCCGCATCGCGTCGGCCCGGCGCCCGCCCCTGGCGAGCGCGGTCATCAGCTGACCTCGCAGCCGTTCCGCCAGCGGGTACTCGGTGACGAAGACGCCGAGCGGGTCGATCAGCTCGGAGTGCCTGCCCAGCGCGAGCTCGACGTCGACCCACTGCTCCGCGGCCGCGAGCCGTTGCACGTCCAGCGTCTGCGCGAACACGACGGGCGTGCCGCGCCAGAGCTCGAGCGCCCGGTTCAGCGTCTCGGCCTTGGTCTTGAGGTCGGGCTCGTCGTTCGCCTGGCTCACGAGCTTGCGGAACAGGTGCAGGTCGACGTTCTCGGGCTCGGTGCTGAGCACGTACCCCGCGGCCCGGTGCTCAACGGGCAGCCCCGCGCGTCTCAGGCTGCTGATGTGCACCTGCAGCGACTTGCGGGCCTGTGGCGGCGGCTCCTCACCCCAGATGAGGTCGATGAGCCGTTCGACGGGAACAATCCGCCCGCATTCGACCGCCAAGACCGCTAGTATCTGCGCGGGCTTCGGCGGCACTGACGGCTCGACCGGCCCCAGAATCCTGACCTCCACTGCGCCCCCACCAGTGTTGAAGATTCACCAAACTCTGCGCGACATTGCCAAATTCTGACGCAGCCGGGCAATCATCGGTTCCACTTCTGGGTGACGCCACTCGAATGGACGCAGATGTCGAGGCAACCAGCCCAGGGTTTGTCCCGTCTCGCCCACTTTCAGTGGGCATGAATGTGAACCTTTGTTCATAGACTCGCTTTGAGCCGCGCGAACTCCTCCGCGAGCGCCGGCAACTGCCAGTGCGCGTTCAACCCGCTCG
>JAVXWK010001039.1:0-3256 GCA_032230575.1 Pseudonocardiales bacterium
ACGCTGTCGACCTCCGTACCCCCGGCCGCGAAGAACAACAGATCTCCGGGTTGCAGTGCCAATCGGTCGGCGGGGATCGGTGCGCCCGCGTCGAGCTCGGCCATCGCTTTCGGAGTGCGGGGGAGTCCTGTTCCGGCGCCGGAGGCCGAGCGGAGTGGATAGCCCGCACGGTAGCCGTAGACCATGCGCACATAACCCGCCGGATCGAGTGCGCCGTAGCCGTCCGGCTCGGGTTTCTCCGTCGGCCCGCCGGGGAACGACCACGTGACGCCGAGGTAGTCGGAGAAGTCCGCTCGGCCGAATCGGGCGTCGCCGCGGAACCGGACCGCCTTCGCGTCCGTCGCCGGCGCCGCGCCATTGAGGTACTGCGCCGCCACGGCCAGCACGTCGTCACTGCGGTCGGTGAGTGCCGAGTCCAGCCACGGCCGCAGCCACACGGCGTGTTCGCCGTTGGCGGACCACGGTTCTGGCGTCAGGCGGACCCACGCGGGCGTGGTCACCTGGACCTGGGTGCGCGCGGGGTTCTGGAACGTGCGCGTGGACCCGTTGATCACGGCCGTGCGCGCGCCGTCCGTGAACGTCGCCACGATGACACCCCGCTCGTCCCGGACGACGGTGCGCGCGGGTGCGGTGAGCCGTTCGAAGCGGTAGGTGCTGGCCGGTGTGGCCGGCGTGATGCGGATGCTCGCCCCGGTCTGCCGGAAGGCGCGGTGGCGGTCCTCGGTCGCGAGATGGGCGACCGCGGCGGCGGACGAGGCGATCACCGTGCACAGCACGACGACGTTGACAGCGAGTCGGCGGGACACCGCGGCTCCTTCAGGTGGTGGGAACGAGACCGACGAGGACACCGCTGGCGAGCACGCCGTAGGTCACGAGGCTGACCGACCCGGTCGCCACCACGGTCGCGCCCGCGGGCTGGCGGACGAGCTGGTAGGCGATCAGGCCGGGCACGACGAAACCGAGCGTCTCGTGCACGTACAGCAGCGGGTAGTCGTTCTGGATGAGGATGAACAACGACGTCTGCAACAGGACGCTGAGCAGCACGACGGCCGCGAACAGCCGCTTGCCGTAGAGGATCACCACACGCTGCAAACCCTTGGTGCCCAAGTAGGTCAGCGCGGTCATGAGCACGACGATCGCCGCTCGCCGGTAGTCCTCGACGAGGGTGAGGGCGAGCCAGCCGGGCGTGATCATGCCGCCTGGCGAGAGGTTCGAGGTGAGGTAGCAGAGCAGGGAGAAGACCAGCCCGATCGCGAGGCCGAGCGTGGCGACCTCGGGCTGGAGGGTGCCGCTGATCATGGGATGGTCCGTTCTGTGCGGGGGAGCCGGTGGGAGAGGGTTCGGCGGCTTGGGGTGCCGGGATCCGTGTGGGCGTGCCGGTTGGGCTGTGGTGGTGGGGAGTCGTGGCTTGGGCTGCCGTGTTCGACGTGGGTGTGCCGCTGAGGTTGTGGTGGCAGGGTGCCGTCGTGGGTTGGGGTGCCGTGTTCGACATGGGCGTGCCGGTTGGGCTGTGGTGGCAGGGTCTGGTCGTGGCTTGGGGTGTTGCGTTCCGCGCGGGGCTGCCGCGGCAGGGGCTCGTCGCGGCCTGACGTGTCGCGTTCCACCCGCGTGAGCCGGTCGAGCTGCTCCAGCAGGACCTCACCGTGCCCGTGGATGTTGCCGATGGCCGCGAGCGAGATCGACGAGCCCTCCGTTCCCAGCACCCCTTGCAGCAGCTCGTCCGGATCACGCTTGCCACCCAGGTCGTCGAGCCGTCCCTGCCACGAGCGCGGGATGGTGAGCGCCGCGCTGCGGGTCGGCTCGCCGATCAACACCACTCGCGCAGGGTCGAGCTTGCCGACCAGCGCGCCCATCTGGCCGTTGCGCTCGACGCGGTCCGGGCGGCAGTTGATCACCAGGTGCAACGGGCGGGAGATCACGCCGCGTTCCAGCAGCAGCTCGATGTTCATCAGCGTCGACTCGGGATCGTTGGCGGCGAACACGTTCGCGAACCGCACCTGGCGGTCGGCCAGGGCATAGCGGTGCACCTGGAGCACGCCGGGATCCGGCGGCGCGTCCCACATCCCTTTCAGAGCGAGGTCGCGATCCACCCCGCACAGCTCCGCCACGGCGATCGCGATCGCGACGTTCTCCTTGAACGTGATCCAGGAGAAGCCGCTCATCTCGGCGTCGGTGACCGACGAAGGATCGACCTCCACCAGCGAACACCGCCTGCGCAGGGCCTCCGCGCGCAGGATCTCGACGCGTTCGGTCTCGGCGGTCACGCAGATTCCGCCGACCGGCATCGAGCGGCACAACGACCGGGCGACGTCATCCAAGGTCGGGCCCATCTCGGCGAGGTGGTCCTCGCGGACGTTGCACAGCACGCCGATCGTCGACCGGATCAGCTTGGACTGGTTGATCTCCTGCAGGTCCGGCGCGACGGCCATGCACTCCATCACCAGCGCGTCCGGCCGGTACGCGGCGGCGCGGCGCACGATGCCGATCTGTTCCACCACGTTCGCGATGCCGAACTTGCGGTAGACGGGTTCCTCAGAAGCGTCCGGGTGGATGAACCGCGCGGCGGTCCCGGTCGTTTTCGCCACGGTGACCAGGGAACCGCCGCCCAACGCCCCCGCGCACAGCCGGGTGATCGAGCTCTTCCCGCGGATGCCGTTGACCAGGATCCGGGTCTGGATCCGGCGCAGGTTCCGGTAGTGCCTGCGCTGCTCCACGACGCCACCAACCAAGAGCGTCGCGCAGGCGATCAGGTAGACAGCGTGCAGGAAGTGCATCACGACCGCCTTCGTTCGACTGACTGGCGATGGAGTTCGAGACAACGGGCGACGGTGCCGATCTCGTCGGGCCGCTGCGGGTAGATCACGGTGGTGGTGTCGCCCGCGGCCAGCCGATCGGCCGAAGCGGCGAGCCTGCGCAACGGCAACAGGAGCACCAGCAGGAACCAGCCGAACGCGACCAGTCCCACCACAGAGGACACCAGTGCGGCGAGCCACGCCGTGCGCCGGATGTGGTTGCCCGGCAACGGCAACTGGCTCACCGGCTGCTCGACGACGACGGCCCACTGCAGGTCGTTGAAGTCCTTGGAGCCGTAGAGGGCGGCCGAGGCGACCACGGACGTGCGGCCGTCGACCTCCCACACCGCCGGGTCGGGGACACCCTTCAGAGCCTCGCTCACGCTGGCGCGCAACGGTTCCGCGGCGAGTGGCTCGTACGCCTGGTAGCCGACGGTCGCGGCCACCGTGCGCAGTTCCGCGTC
>JAVXWK010001052.1:0-3921 GCA_032230575.1 Pseudonocardiales bacterium
GTCGGCCCGGTCTCCCCCGCTGCGGGAGACCGGGCCGACGTGTCTCACGCGACCGGGCCCAAAAGTTCCGCATCAGCAGGAAACCCTGTTCCTGCAACAGATGCAGCCACCACACCCAAACGGCCTATGGCCTCACGCAGCACTTCGGCCGACTGCGTGTACGGCACTCGGAGCATGTTCTCGCACCCGCCGTGCACCGCGAACCTGGGACCAGGCACGAGCCGCAACCCGTGATTCTGCGCCACGACAGCGATTCGCGTGCTCACCGGGCCGTCGAGCGTGCACCACACCCCGAGCCCGCCGGCAGGCGATGAGAAGCTCCACTGTGGACAGTGCTCCAGCAACGCCGCCACCGTCGCGTCCCGCTGCTCCCGAGCTTCCTCACGTCGTTGCCGCAGAACGGGTTCAGGCGTCTCCAGCAACGAGGCGAGCACCAGCTGCTCGAACACCGGTGTGCCCAGATCGATCGCCGCCCGGGTCGACAGCAACCGGTGCACGATGTCGAGCGACGCCCGAATCCACCCGATTCGCAGTCCGCCCCAGTGCGACTTGCTCGCCGATCCCAGCGTCACCACCGAATCCCCGCCGAACGCGGCCATCGGCAACGGCATCTCAGCGGAATCCAGCGACAGCTCCACCAGCGTCTCATCGACGACCATCGGCGTACGGGCCTTTCGCAGCACGGCGGAGAGCGCTTCCCGCTGCCCGGCCGACATCAGCAGCCCGGTCGGGTTCTGGAACTCCGGGATCAGATAGGCCAAACGGGGGCCTGCCTGACGCAGAGCGGCCTCGTACCCGTCCACGTCCCAGCCGTCCGAGAGCATCGGCACCGGCACGGGGACTCCGAACGACGCACGCACCGCTTCCAGCGCGTTGGGGTAACTCGGTTGCTCCACGAGGACGCGATCACCAGGCCCCACGAACAGCCGCAGCACCAACGCCCACGCGTGCTGAGCCCCCGACGTCACCACGATCTGGTCGGCGGACGTCGGCAGTCCACGTGCGGCATACCGGTCAGCGATCCGTTGCCGCAGCAGCGAAAGCCCCCGTTCGTCGTACCCGTGCGACGCGAGGTGTTCCGGCATCTGGAGCATCGCCGCCTCCATCGCCGAACGCAACGACGGCAACGCGGGAGGCGCGGCGCGGGACAGATCGATCAACGTGTCGTCGAAGCCGGTGATCCCACCACCGGTGCCGACCGGTCCGTTGATCCACGACCCGGCCCCGCGCCGCGACTCCACCACCCCCTCGGCCCGCAACTGGTCCAACGCGGCCGTGATCGTCGTCCGGCTCACCGGCAACGCGTCGGTGAGCTCGCGCTCGGACGGCAGCCGCGTGCCGACCGGCAACCTGCCGTCGGTGACCAGCAGCCGGACAGCCGCCGCGAGATCAGCAGAGCTCTGCCGCGCGCCACCCCGCCGCCACGACCCGAGCAGCCGGGCGAGCCGCACACCTGATACACGTCCACCTGGTGGGAGCATGAGACCAATTATCGCGAATTGGCTATGGATTACCAGGCCAATCACAGCTCAAGATGGCCACATGGCCACCATGACCGCACTCAACCAGGTCTCCGTCCGAGTCGCGCCCCTCCGCCGCCTCACCCAGCTCGCAGCAGGCCTGTGGCTCTACGGCGCGAGCATGGCGATGCAGATCCGCGCGACCCTCGGCCTCGACCCCTGGGACGTGCTGCACGAGGGCCTAACGAAGCGCACCGGCCTCAGCTTCGGCCTGATCACCGCGATCACCGGTGTCGTCGTGCTGCTGGCGTGGATCCCGTTAAGACAAAGGCCGGGCATCGGCACGATCGCCAACGTCGTGCTCATCGCCGTCAGCGTCGACGTGTCGCTCGCGCTCATCCCCGCGCCACAGGAACTCCTGCCCAGGATCGTGCTGCTCGTGCTGGGCATCGTGCTGAACGCGGTCGCGTTCGCCGCGTACGTCGGGTCACGCCTCGGGCCGGGCCCGCGCGACGGCATGGTCACCGGATTCTGCCGCCGCACGGGCATTTCCCTGCGCCTGACCCGAACTGTCATCGAGCTGCTCGTTCTCGCCACCGGCTGGCTGCTCGGCGGCACCGTCGGCATCGGCACGATCCTCTACGCACTCGGCATCGGCCCGCTCTCGCAGCTCTTCCTGCCGGCGCTCACCTGGCGCGAGCGCTCGCAGCCCGTTTCCTGATCTCCTCGTAGGTCACCCCGCGCTCGGTCAGCACCTCGGCCACGATTCCCTTGCCCTGCAACAGAGCCAGCACGATGTGCTCGTTGCCCAGGTAGTTGTGGCCGAGGTCGCGGGCCTCGCGCAACGAGGTCTCCAGCGCCTTCTTGAACGCGGGCTCCAGCGGCATCCCGAACCACCGCCGGCGTGGACCGGGCCGCAGCACCCCGGCCCCGAGCGACTGCTCCACCGAGTCGATCACCGCGTCGACGTCGATCCCCAAACCCCGCAACGCTTCCGCGTCCGCCTTCGTCAGCCCGCCCTTGCGCCGGTAGTCGCGGAACGCCGTCTCCAGCTCCTCGCGCGGCAGGTCGAACCCCTCCAGCACCGGCGCGTCGAGCAACGCCAGCAGCAGGTGCTCCACGCCGACTTCGGCGGCGTGAACCCGTTCCGCATCACGCACCGCGGCCTTCACGGCCTCACGGGCTTCCTTGGTGAACCGTTCCGCGATCATCATCGACCCCCGTGCTTCTTGTGCACCGCCTGGCGAGAGACCCCGAGCTCCGCCGCGATGTCCTGCCACGACCAGCCCTGGGCCCGCGCGCTGCGGACCTGGACCGCTTCCAGATGTTCCAAGAGCCGCCGCAGTGCGGTGACGGCCCGCAACCCGACCTTCGGGTCGCGGTCCCCAGCCGCCGTGGCGAGATCCGTCGCTTCAGTCATGATGTCAACGTACGTTGACATCGCGAAGTCGTCAACCCAAGTTGACACGTACGGTGGCGGCGTGAAGATCGAGACCGCTGAGCAGGGGGCTCCGGGCCGAGTCACCGAGGACCGAATCCGCGTGCTGCCGAACGCCGTCGTGGTGCTCGACGGCGTCACCAGCAGAACCAGGCCACCGAACCGGAACGGCGGCTGGTACGCCACCCAGCTCGCCGACGAACTGACGCAGCTGATCAACGACACGGATCCGCTGAAAGACCTGCTGGCCCGAGCGATCGGCAACCTCGTCGCGAAACATGACCTCGTGGCAGGCGACTCCCCGTCCGCGACGGCGGCGATCGTCAGGTGGACGGACACCCGAATCGACGCACTCGTCCTGTGCGACACACCGGTTGTCGCGTTCGGACAGACGACCCACGTCCTCGCCGACACGAGGCTCGAAGACCTGCGACCGGACCCGGACATCCTGCGGTGGAAGAACAAGCCAGGCGGCTACTGGGTCGCCGAGGCCGAACCCATTGCGGCACACCAGGCTCTGACCGCGAGCTGGCCCAGGGAAGAGATCCGGCAGGTGATCGTCGCCACCGACGGCGTCTCATGTGGAGTGTCCGAGTACGGGCTCTTCCGGTGGGAGGACCTGAAGCAATTGCCACTGGGCGAAGTCCTCGACCGAATCCGCGAAGCCGAACGCGCTGATTCGGAGCACGAGCGCTGGCCCCGCTACAAAACCCACGACGACCAAGCCATCGCAAGACTGACCACATGACTTGCCGCATAACGAAAGAAGCCTCGCAGCGAACTGCGAGGCTTCTTTCGAAGAGGGATGGCCAGGGGCGGGGTCGAACCGCCGACCTACCGCTTTTCAGGCGGTCGCTCGTACCAACTGAGCTACCTGGCCATGAGAAAAGTAAAGCGACCCAGACGGGACTCGAACCCGCGACCTTCGCCGTGACAGGGCGACGCGCTAACCAACTGCGCCACTGGGCCATGCATCGTGCGACGTGCTGTAGTGCGTGCCCCCAACGGGATTCGAACCCGCGC
>JAVXWK010001077.1:0-5237 GCA_032230575.1 Pseudonocardiales bacterium
GTTCCGGGTCCCTGTCCTCGAGCGGGCCCGTCGGCTGGAGGTTCGGCAGCAGGGCGAGCGCTGCTTCCTCGGTGATCTCGACGACCTCGAAGTCTCGCAAGTAGACGTCCATGTCGCCGATGTACCACCGGTCGCCGCGCCGTTCGGCGACCCGCAGCCCGCCAGGCTCCTCCCGCGCCCGCACGAGCAGCTCCCCGTGGGGCGCGGCCTTGGCCCGGCAGGTGAAGTAACGGGTGCGGGCGGCGCGAGGCGTCCAGGTCTGGAGCAGACGAGCCGTGGTCTCCGGCCCGATCGCGGTCAGCTCGCCGTCGGCGAACCCGTTGCGGAGGCTGTAGATCGCGCTCGTCCCCACCCAGCCGCCGTCATAGTGCTCGTGGTACTCGGCGTTCTCGCCGATGCGCGTACGGGCGATGAGCGCCGGGTCGTCGACGTCGGGCCGCAGCGGGTTCGTGATGGCGTAGTAGCGATAGGTCGTGTCGCCGCACACGCGCAGGGCCTGGATCTTCTGGAAGCGGCCCGCGGCTTCCCGGCTGATCCGGATTCGCCTGCCCTCGACCGGGGCGTGCTCCCAGACGAGGTTGGTGGTGTAGGTGCGTTCCTGCCCGGTGAGCCACCACCGCAGCACCACGGTCAGCGGGTCGTCGAACGGGTGCTCGCCGGTCTCGATCGCGTAGTAGAACGTCTCGGTGTAGTAGCCCTCGTGGGCGTACATCCTGAGGTCGCTGCGTTCCGGGTCCCTGTCCTCGAGCGGGCCCGTCGGCTGGAGGTTCGGCAGCAGGGCGAGCGCTGCTTCCTCGGTGATCGGCACGTTCTCGAACCAGTTGCGGCACAACGGATCGCAGTGCTGCCAGCCGTGGTCCGGCACGTACATCTCCTCGCGGCCCTCGTGGACGCGCACGACCATCAACGGGTTGTCGATCGAGCGGTCTGTGTCCAGCAGGGCGATGTACCTCATGAGGTTCCCCCGGAGTCCTCTGTGGACCTGATGCGCCAGAAGGCGCGTTGCTCGGCACGATGACGACTGGCCTCGGTGAGCTCGACCGCGTCGCCAGGCGGCCGGTTCCTCCGCTCCTGCCACGCGCCCCAGCCGGTGCCGCGGGTGTACTCCTCGACCATCTCGACGTCTTTGTCCGGCCAGGTGCGGATGAGCGCCAACGGGTTGTACAGCGTGTGTTCGGCATCGGTGATCGCGTAGTAGACCTTCGACCTCAGCACGGTTCGTTCGCGGTCCTCGCGCTCGACGAGCGTTTCCTGCACCCGCAGGGCTTCCGCCTCCGAGATGCCGATGATCTCGTAGTCCTTCTCGCCGCGGCTGACGTCCTCCCGTATCCAGCTGCCGGACCAGGAGCGGTTGTACGCCGTGAACTCCTGCTCGCGCTGGTACTTCCCCTCCGTCCAGGTGCGGATGAGGCGCCGCACCGGGGCGGGTTTCAGGCCGTACTCGTCGATCACCGCGCAGTAGGTGTACAGGCGCTCGGGTTCCGGTGGTCTGGGCGGGTGGTGGTTGCCGTGCGCCTCGATGATCCGGGCCGTCTCGATGTCCAGCGGGTGCTCGAAGTGGTGGTCGGTGGTGTTGCGTCGCGGGAACTCGACCGCGTGCCCGGCCTTGTCCCACCCGCCGTTGCGGAGGTTCTCCCGGTGGAGGAAACCGAAGTTGTTGCGGAAGCGGTTGACGTCCTCCGTCTCGGACTGGCTGCCGACCGTGCCGCGGTAGTACCAGGGCAAGGCGGTGCGGTAGTCGCAGATCTCCCTCAGCAGCGCGGCTTTCTCCGCGGTGACGCGGACGAGCACGCGCTTGTCGAACTGCTCGACGTACGTCCACTGGTGCCCGGCGCCGTGGACCTCCGTGATCCACACGTTCAGCTCGTCGATGACCTTGCGGAGCACCGCGGCCGGGTCCTCGGGGTCGGGGTGCAGGGCGTTCACGGCCGCGTAGTACCGGAACTCCGCGCCACCGAACACGCGCCGGAACTGCGTCTCCTCGAACCGGAGCACCGCCGGCGCCGAGATCTCGACGCGTTCGCCGGTCGTCGTGGCCTGTTCCCATCGCAATGCCGGGGTGTAGCTCTCCCCCGTGTCGCCACGCACGCGCACGACCGTCAGCGGATCGTCGACGGGCCGCGCGTCCGAAACGACGGCGTAGTAACGAAAGAGCGGGCGAGAGACCGGCTCGCGTTCGAGCACCCGTCGTGGCCGCCACGTTTCCCGCAGCGCGTCGGCGGCCGCCGTGGTGATCGGCACGACCTTCCCGGGCCGCTCGCCCGCCCTGATCGCGATCACCTCGTTCGTCGGCACCCACCGGCCGTTCTCGCGGTACACCTCGTCGGACGGCAGGCAGGTCGCGCAGATGTGCTGGCGCAGCAACGCGGCCGGGTCCGTGACATCCGGGTGATCATCGGTGACGACGACGTAGTGGCGGTGAGGTTCGGCTTCGCGCACTCGTTCCGCCATCGCGTGGTTGTACGCGAACACGGCATCGGCGTTGATCGCCTTCCGCCTGCCCGCGGCGGTTCCCGGTTCCCACCTCAGGCTCTCCGTGAACAGCTCGGACCCGCCCGTCGCCGGTCGTTCGCGCATCACGATCGGCGGATCCTGATCGACGATCGCGACGTAGTGGTAGAAGGGGCGCCCGGTCTCGCGTTCCTGGAGAGTCGCGGCGAACCGGTCGACGTCGGCGGCGTCGATCGGCACGGCCTCGACTGTGTCCTCGGCAGGCGGTGTGCTCGGCGCCCACTCCGTCATGGAGACGAGGACGTCCTCGTACTCGTCCGGCCCCTCCGACCACCTCCGCACCACCGCCAGCGGTTCGTCCACCGGATGCTCGGCGTCGGTGAGCGCGAAGTAACGGAACGGCCGGTCCAGCGGCAGGAACCGGTTGGACGTGTTCCAGTCGATGATGATCCGGGCTCGCCGCTCGTCGATCTCCCATTGCCCGAACCCGCGCCGTTCGGACGCGTGGCTCGGCTGCCATCCTTGTGCCGCAACGAAGATCTCCTCGTGCTCGCCGTCCTGCCGGAGCACGTCGTAGTCGTTGCCGAACGGCCGGTAGCCGGAGATCGCGAAGTACTTGTACTGGCGCCTCATGTCGTTCCCCCAGAACTATGTGGCCCGAGAGGAACTTCTATCACACCGTGGTCAGAAGTTCGACGTGATCGCCGCTACCAGGTCGTCCGCGATCGTGCTGGGATCCTTGGCCTCGTACGCCCCGGCCGCCGTCGCCTCGGCGATCTTCTTGAGCTCCTCACGTCCTCTGGCGTCCTCGTCGGACGCGAATCCGTAAGCGATCGTGAACACCCGCACCGGCTCGGCGTTCGAGGTGATCTTGATGCGGTCGAGCAGCTGGTCGAGGTTCAGGCCGGTGCTCTTGTCGTTGCGGCCGTCGGTGAGCAGCACGACGGCGTTGATCGCCTTCCTGTCGAGGTTCTGCCGCATGGTCGTGACGGCCTGGTCGACCGTGTCGAACAAGCCGGTGCCGCCTTCCGACGGCAGCGCCTTGATCTTGTCCGCGATCTCCTGGCGCTTGACCTCGCTCAGCGGGCCGGCCGGCAGCAGCTCGCAGTGGTCGCCGCGGCAGCCGGGGCCCGTTCCGGCCGAGCCCGCGGTGGAGAAGTTCCACAGTCCCAAGCGGTCCGAGTCGGTGAACCCGTTGACGATCTCGCCTCGGTACTTCTTGATCAGCTCGATCTTGGACGGGCAGTACTGGGTGGCCGGATCCCGTTTCATCAGCTCGGGTTCACAGCTCTGCTTCTCGACCTCGTTGACGGTCACGCCGGACTTCATCGAGCCGGAGGTGTCGACGACGAACAGGACGTTCGCCGGTTTGCGCACGGCACTCCACGCGGTGAGCACCTTGTCCAGCGTGCGTGCGGAGGGCGTCTGCATCTCCTTCACCTGGAAAGCGGGGGAGACGCCGTTGTCATCCGTGGCGAGCTCGCCGGACGCGTGCGAGGGGGCGCGGAAACCCAGCTGCCCGAACCGCTTCTGCGCCTTCGGGGAGAGCAGGTGGCGCAGGAAGTCCTCGCTCACCTCCCGCTTGGCCTTCGGTGCGTCCGGCCACGTCAGCTCGATGTACGGGTGGTCGTGGAAGATCGTGCCTTCCTTCGGGTACATCGCGACCAGCTTGGTGGCGGGCTCGGCCTCGCGGGGGTCCTCAGTGGACAGTGCGCCACTCGGGTAGCCGGCGTTGTAGGCCAGCATCGAGCTCTCGTCCACGGTGAGCGCGGAGATGTAGGAGAGCACCTGCCCCTTGCGCTCGGCGGTGCGCAGGTTGCGCAGGAAGTGCAGGCTCGTCTCGCCGTAGTGCACGATCGACTGTTCGATGTCCTGCACGAACCTGCGCGCGGCGGGGTCGTCGACGTCGCTGTCCTTGAGCGGTCCGGAGGAGTCGGTGTTGGCGCGGAACGCGTGGAAGGCGCCGATGGTCGCGTTGAGACCCGAGGTGGAGTAGTTGGGGTTCGTCTTGCCGAGCCGGAAAGGCCCCCAGTCCTTCTGGTACCGGCCCCAGCCCTGCGCGTCGGTCGCGAGGTCGGCGAGCGTCCGCCAGCTGACCTCCTTCGTGCCGGGCCAGCCGAGTGCCTGCGCCATGGGTTTCGGCATGGCGATCACCACCGGGGACGTGACGACTGCCCCTCGGGTCCGCGTCGGCAGCACCGTCATGGCGTTCGCGTTGCCCGTGGCGCGGTCGCGGGCGATGTCGAGCCACTCGCTGGAAGCCGGCGACCAGACGTCCGGACGCGGACCGTCCGACTCGGTCCACCCGCGCGCCAGCGTGTTCGCGGCGGCACCGGAGTTCAGCTCGGTGACCTCGACCTGCGTGCAGTGCCCGTCGGCGGAGCGCGTGCCGTACTCGGCGGCGATCTCCTTGAACAGCTCGCTCTTGTCCGCGGACACGCCGACGCGCAACGTCACGTCCGGCGTCGCGTCGCACGTCGGCAGCGTCGCGGCGGTCGCACCACCGTCCGGCCCCCAGGGAAGAATCGGTACGAGGACGAACGCCAGCAGCGCGACGACCGCGGCGAGCGCGGTCCACCGCGCCCTGGTCTGACGCCAGAGCGGAACGGCGGGCTCTTGTTCCCGCGCGGTCTTCAACGCCTCGCTGCGCCCCGCCGCCCGTTCGCGAACCCATTCCGGTGCGGCACCGGCGAAGGGCGCGCACCCGTCGATGATCTCCTGGAGAGACGGCCGTTCGGCGGGATCCTTGTGGAGACACCGCCGGATCAGCGCGGTGAGCGTGCTGT
>JAVXWK010001082.1:0-7454 GCA_032230575.1 Pseudonocardiales bacterium
ATCATGCCCCGACGCGTCAGCCCTGGCTGTTGATCATCCACTTTCCGTCCCGCTGGACGAACGTGAACGTCTGCGTCTCGGTCTGGGCGACGTTCGCACCCTGCATGTACTGCAGCGTCACGGTCACGGTGTTGTCGCCCTGCGGCACGAAGCCGGACAGTTGAACCGAGGTGTACTGGCGCCAGTACTGCTGGTAGCCCTCCCAGGTCAGGTTGTTGCGACTGGCCTTGAACTCGTCGGTGAGCAGCGACCACCCGGTCTGCAGGTCGCCCGGGATCAACGCGTAGTAGGCGGCGATCGCTTCCTGGGCGCTCTTCGGTCCCGCCGGCGCCTGCGGCGTCTGGCTCGGAGTGCTCGGCGGGTTCGTCTGGGGGTTGGTCTGCGGCGGCGGGGTTTCCGTCGTCTGCTGCGGCTGGGTCTGTGACTGGCTGGTGGCCGCCGGGGTCGAGGTGCCCGACGCCGGCGGGTTGGTCGAGGCGTTGTTCCGGTTGCCACCCTTGGGCCACAACAGGAACGAGCCGACGCCCACGGCGATCACGAGGATGACGATCGCGATGGGGACCAGCGGGAACTTGCGCCGCTTCCTCTCCGGCTCCGGCTGCGGGGGAACGGGTGGGGCGAGTACCGGGGTCGGTTCTGGTTGCGCCACAACGGGTTGCACCACAACGGGTTGCGGCGCGGGTTCGGGCTCCGGTTCCGGCTCGGGTTCAGGCTGCACGGCTGGTGCCACCGGTTCGACGTCCTGCTTCGCCTTCTCCTCGGGCTGCGCCTCGACGGGAAGCTCCACAGTGGCCGGGATGACCACGGTCGCCTCCGACACCTGCGGCGTCTCGTTCACCACCGCGGCGAGCAGGTGCACTGCCTCCTGCATGGACGGACGGCGCTCGGGATCGGTTGCCAGCAACCGGAACAGCACAGGCGACAGCAGCGGACCGGCGTTGGCCGGCGGCATGATCGACCCGCTCGCCACGCGGTGCAGCATCGCGATGTGGTTGTCCGCGGTGCCGAACGGCGGGCCGCCCTCGACGGCGTTGTACAGCGTGGCGCCGAGCGAGAAGACGTCGGAGGCGAGACCGGCGTCCTCACCGCGAGCGACTTCCGGGGAGAAGAACGCGGGGGTGCCGACCGTGCCGGTCACGGTGGCCGTGCCGTCGTCGATCGCTTTGGAGATGCCGAAGTCGGTGATCTTGACTTCCTGGTCGCCGATCAGCACGTTGCCCGGCTTCACGTCGCGGTGCTGGATGCCGTGCCGGTGCGCGGCGGCCAGCGCGGCGGCGGTGTAGCAGCCGATGCGGGCGACCTCGCGGGGCGGCAGCGTGCCCTGCTCGGTGATCACGGCGGCGAGGCTGCGGGAGGGGAGGTACTCCATGATCAGCCACGGCTGACCGTCCTGCTCCACGACGTCGTAGACGCGGATGGCGTTGGGGTGCTCGAGACGGGCGGCCAGACGGGCCTCGCGCATGGCCCTGGCCTTGGCCCGGTCGATCTTGGTGTCGTCGACGCCGTCGAGAGCGAGTAGTTCCTTGGCCGCGACCACCCGGTGAAGCTGCTCGTCGTAGGCCTGCCACACGACGCCCATGGCGCCCTGGCCGACCTTCTCCTTCAACCGGTACCGGCTCGCGATGAGCCTGCTCTTCTCCTCCACCAACGCGCTCCCGTCCCCTTTACTCACCCGCAAGTGTGACGGTTGCCGCGTTCGGGATTGACTGTAACCCCACTTGGGGGTAGATATGGGGTTATGCCGAAAATCAACGTGTACCTGCCGGATGACCTGGCCGAAACGGTGAAGGACCTCAACATTCCGGTCTCCGCGATCTGTCAGCGGGCGCTGGAGATGTCCGTCAAGCGGCTCACGGCTGTGCGCGGGCTCACTGTCGGCGATCTCGACGGTGACCGGTTGTCCCAACTCACCGAGCGGATGCGCGCCGTGCTCCGCCTCGCGGCCGAGTCGCCGTTGGTCACCACGGCCGAACTGGCGCGGGCTCTCGTCGACGAGGGTGCCAACCTGGCGCTGGACGTGCTGCGAGCGATCGACATCGATCCGCGGACGTTGAGCTTCCCGTCCTCGCCGGGTGAGGGGTCGGGCTTTGCTCCCGACGCGGTCAACGCGCTGGAGCTGGCCGTGGTCGAGGCGATGGCGCTCGGGCACAACTACGTGGGCTGCGAGCACCTGTTGCTCGGCCTCATCGCGGAACCGGACGGCAGGGGAGGGGCGGTGCTGCGTGACCTCGGTGCGGATCTCAAGGGCACGCGGCGTGCTGTGCAGACCGCTTTGGCCGGGATCGTGCACGTCAAGAAACAGCAGGCGGCTCCTGATGCCGCGAAGGTGCTTCAGATGATCATGTCTCGGCTGGACCGGCTGGAGAAGCAGGCCGGTATCGGCTGACGAGCTCGGCGCCGATGCGGGCCAGGTGGTCTTTCACGGTTTCTGGTGACTCGACGGTGATCAGGCTGCCCCAACCGGCGATGTTGCGGGCGATGTCGAGCGGGGTGGGGGCGGTCAGCTCGACGCGTGTTCGCTCGTCCTGTTCTTCGAGCACTGTGCAGTGGCGGCCGTGCATGTGCTGGAAGACCTTCAGGAACCTGGTCTGTATGCGCATGACCGCTTTTGTCTCCGACCGGAGTTGTTCCACCTCGGTGACGACCGAGTCCCAGGCCTTCGCGAGCACGAAGTCCGGTGGCTTGGTCGACGGGGTGCCGGTCAGGTTGACGCCTTGGATCCGGTCGAGCCGGAACGTCCGCTGGCCGTCCGCGGTGCCGGCGATGAAGTACCAGATGCCGTCCTTGTCGACGAGGCCCCACGGGTCGACGGTGCGTCCTTTCGGCGGTTCGCCTCGTTTTTGGTAAGTCATGCGGACGCGCACCTGTTGTACGACGGCCTGTTGCAGGAGGTGGACCAGCACCGGGCGGTCCTTGGTGTCGTCGCCCCAGGCCGCGGTGTCGATCACGACCGCTGCCGCCGCGGCTTCGGCTTCGGCGCGGAACGTCTGGGGCAGGGCGCGCACGAGCTTTCGCAGCGCGGATTTCACCTGGGGTGCGACGGACGCGGCGGGGCCGGCGATCAGGAACAGCGCCTGGGCCTCGGCCGACGTCAGGCCGCTGAGGTCGGTGCGGGCGCCGCCGACGAGCGCCCAGCCGCCGCCCCGGCCCGGTTGGGGGTAGACGGGGACGCCCGCGGTGGACAGCGCTTCCAGGTCGCGGCGGGCGGTGGCCAGGGACACTTCGAGCTCTTTCGCCAGCTCAGAGGCGGTGACGCGGCCTCTGGCCTGCATCAGCAGCAGGGTGGCCACGAGACGGTCTGCGCGCATGGATTCAGGTTCCTGTTCAAAGTGCTCACTGGATGAGCACTTTACGGCCGAAGCTGAAACGCAACACCCCGAAAAAATTCTGGAGGGATTTCGATGTTGCGAGGCATGTCGACCGTGACCTACTACGCCGACGACGTGGCGGAGGCTCGTGCCTGGTACACCGCGTTTCTGGGGGTCGAGGCGTACTTCGAGCGGAACTCGCCGGACGGCACGCTGGGGTACGTGGAGTTCCGGATCGGGGACTACCAGGCCGAGCTCGGGCTGGTGCAGCGTCAGTTCGAGGTGACGCCGTCCGACGGTCCCGGCGGGTCGATCCTGTTCTGGGCAGTGGACGATCTCGAGGCGACGCTGGACCGGTTGTTCGAGCTCGGCGCGAAGGTGCACGACGAACCGCGGGTGCGCGGCGAGGGGTTCGTGACCGCGTCCGTGGTGGATCCGTTCGGCAACATCCTCGGGGTCATGACGAACACTCACTACCAGTCCGTCGCCGAGCAGAACCGCGACAAACGTCTCGGCTGAGAACCGTCATTCGCCGCTCCAGCTACGGCATCACCAAGGCGTCTACTTCTCGGTGGCGTCTACTTCTCGGTGATGCCGTAGTTGCTGTGGGAGGGCCCGTTGATGGTTCCCGACGGGCGAGGGCCCATCCGCGTGCTGATCGTCGACGACGACGCGCGGGTGCGCAGCGCCATGCGGACTTTTCTGGTGGCACATCCGGAGTTCGAGGTCGTGGGCGAGGCCGGGACCACCGAGTCGGCCGTGCGGCTGGCCGCGGAGACCGAGCCGGGTGTCGCGATCGTCGACGTCCTGATGCCTACCGAACGGGATGGCTTGTCGCTGCTCAAGGTTTTCGCCGAGCAGCACCGGATTCCGGTCGTGGCGATGAGTCTGGACAACGCGTGTGCCGACAGTGCGATCGCGGCCGGTGCGTACACGTTCCTCGCCAAGGACGGCTACTCCGATCTGCTGGTCAGTGCTCTGTTGGCGGCGCGTGTGCGAGACACGTGACGTAGGCCCGATGATGTAGGCCCGATGATGTAGGCCCGATGACGTAGGCCTGATGACGTAGGCCTGATGACGTAGGCCCGATGACGTAGGCACAGTCGGACTTCGGTCCCGGTCAAGGGTTCCGCAACTACGTGGGCAGGTTCGGTCGGCCGACCGATCCGAGCGGGGTGTGGCACGGAGCACAGTTCATGAGTGCCACAACCCCCGGATTGCGAGGCGAGCGAGATGACCACCACCGTGAGTGCCGCGGGCATCATCGACGCCGCGGGCATCGTCAACGCCGCGGGCATCATCGACACCGCGGGCATCATCGACACCGCAGGCATCGTCGGCGCCGCAGGCATCGTCAATACTGTGAACCCCGCCGCGGCATTCGCCGACACACTCGACGGCCGGGTCCTCGCGGACATCTACCGCCTGCACGGCCGGTCGGTGCACAAGTACCTGCGCACCCTCACGAACGGCGACGCGGGCCTGGCCGAGGACATCCTGCAGGAGACGTTCCTGAGGGCCTGGCGCACTCCTCGTCTCGCCCACCGCCCAGAGGCAGCCAGACCGTGGCTGGTGACGGTGGCTCGCAACCTCGTCATCGACCGCGTCCGGCACCGCAATCGCCGCCCGCAGGAAGCCGGTGACGCCGCCCTGCCGCACCTGCCGACCGCTCGATGCGAGATCTCGCGGGTCGTCGACTCGATCACGCTGGCCGACGCGATGGCGAAGCTGACGCCGAACCGGCGTGAGGTCGTCATGCACATGTACCTGCACGGCCGCAGCCCCGACGAGGTGTCCGCGGTGCTCGGCATTCCGGTCGGCACGGTGAAGTCCCGGGTTCACTCCGCTCTGCGCTCACTGCGGTCGCATCTCGCGACTTCGGACGTGTGTCTGGCCGCGTGACATGGACCCTGACGCGGACCGTGACATGGACCCTGACGCGGACCGTGAAATGGACATGGTGGCGTTGTGCGATCGCGGCACTCTCCGGCTTCTGTCCGATGTGGACAGCGCTGGTGTGGTGATCGCCCGAGGTTGCGTTCTGGGGCGTCCGGTGATCGCTTACGCGGCTTCCAGCGGATCTCTCGGTGCGGCCGGGAGCAAGCGGATCGTCTGGGCCGTGGACTCCGCCGCACGTGAAGGTGTTCCTGTCCTTGGGCTCTGGTACTCCGACGGTCCCGCGTGGGACGGCGCTGGGGACGTGTTCGCCGCGATGGTGCGGGCATCTGGGCGGGTGCCGCAGATCTGCGTGGTGCTGGGGTCGTCGGGTGCCGATGGCGGCTGCGGACCCGCGCTTTCGGACGTCGTGATCGCCGGGCCCGGCGGGTCCGCCGCGGATGTCGTGTGCTCGTCCGACGCGCTGGCGGTGCAGAAGGCCCGACTGGTCGTGTCGTTGCTGGGGGACCACGGGCACTACTCGGCGGTGCCGGAGCAGCCCATGCCCGATGGTGGCCGGAACCTGGCAATGGCCTTGTTCGATTCAAGCGCGACCCATCTCAGCGCCGTTGCCGATTCAGGCCCTGTCGAGCTCCGCGCCCAGTCCTCACCGCAGGTCGTGACCGCGCTCGGCCGAATGGGCGGTCACACCATCGGCGTGGTCGCGGCCACCGGACTCCTCGACGGTGCCGGGGCCGCCAAGGCTGCTCGGTTCGTGCGGATGTGCGACGCGTCGCGGGTGCCGCTGGTCGTGGTCGCGGATGTGGTGGAGGTTGCCGGTCGTACGGCGAAGTTGTTGCACGCCTTGGCTTCCACGTCGGTGCCGCGGGTGACGGTGGTACCGCGCACGATCTGCGGTCCGTACTTCGTGATGAACTCCCGGTCGCTGGGAGCGTCGGCGGTGTTCGCCTGGCCTGGCGCCGACGTGGCCGGTGCGGTGGACGAGGTGATCTCGCCGGACGCCACGCGGCGGCGGGTGGTCGAGGTGCTCGCGATGGCACGAGAGCGCCGATCCAGCGGCATGACTCCGCTTCAGCCGCCTATCCTGCACAAATGACGCAGCTCGCCATCACCGGACATCGCGGTCTCTCCGCCGAGCTCGAGGCGGAGGTCGATCGGATGATCCGTGCCGCGGTGGCGGAGCGCGGTACTGCGTCCGACAACGGCCCTGACAACGGCCCTGACAACGGCTCTGGCAACGGCTCTGACAACGGCTCTGACAACACCGTGGTGGGTGTGTCGTGCCTGGCCGACGGGGCGGACGCGGTGTTCGCGCAGGCCGTGCTGGACGCGGGTGGCTCGTTGGTGGTCGTGCTGCCGGCCGTCGAGTACCGCGAGTCGTTGCCGGAGGAGTTCCGGCCTGTCTACGACCGGTTGCTGGCGCGGGCGGGCAAGGTGGTGCAGCTGCCGTTCGT
The DNA here is from genome assembly GCA_032230575.1 of Pseudonocardiales bacterium. Classification (GTDB taxonomy): domain Bacteria; phylum Actinomycetota; class Actinomycetes; order Mycobacteriales; family Pseudonocardiaceae; genus Lentzea. The sequence goes on from JAVXWK010001082.1 coordinate 6,659, forward strand.
CACGCCTGATCCGCACGCCTACATGGAGGCGGGCAAGCGGATGATCGACGAGTCGGACTCGCTGCTGGCCGTGTGGGACGGGCAGCCTGGTCGCGGGCCCGGCGGGACGGCTGACGTCGTCGCCTATGCGCGGTCGCGAGGTGTGCCGGTCACTGTTCTTTGGCCCGAGGGCGCGATCCGCTGAGACTGCGCCTTGTCAAGACGGGCCACAGGACCGCCGGCCGGAACAGGGCCGCGGGGTGGTCCACCATCTGCGAGACGCGGATGAAGGCCCGGTAGACCTGCCGGTTGCCGGGGATGACCTCGAAGAGCCTGCGGGCGTACCACTGCATGAACCGGGTGCTCAGCGGCAGCTTCTTCTCGCTCCAGCCCAGGTCGGTCGTGGTCGCGGACATCCACGGGATCTGGGCGGTCTTGGCGACCGAACGCTGGAAGACCAGCGGTTCCTTGGCCAGGTCGTGTTCCTCGAGGAGATCGCGCAGGCCGGCGCAGTTCAGGGCCGCGAGGGTCATGCCGTGGCCGTAGACGGGGTTGAGCGAGACGACCGAGTCGCCCAGTGCGATCAGGCCGCGCGGCCAGTTCGGCACCTTGTGGAACCGGTTCCAGCGGCTGCGCAGGTTGCCGACGCGGTAGATCGGCGAGGCCGGGGTGGCGGTCTTGACGATCTCGGCGATGTCCTGGCATTCGAGCGTGGTGGCGTAGGAGAGGAAGCCGTCCTCGTCGGTCGGCGCCACGTCGCCGCCCGCGCCGAAGAGGGTGACGAACCACAGGTCACCGTCCACTGAGGACACCGCGC
>JAVXWK010001083.1:0-8475 GCA_032230575.1 Pseudonocardiales bacterium
GATCTTCGGTTCGGTGAGCGCGTTGTCCAGTTCCTCCGGCTCCACCTCGTCGACCTCGGCGAGGCGTTCCAGCGCGGACAGCACGAGCGGGCGCTTGCGGGCCAGGTACCTGGTGGTGATCAGCTCCTTGTCCGGGTGCGCTGCCAGCCAACCGTCACCGGCCTTGAGCAGCTTGTCGACCTCGTCGGCGGCGACCCAGTAGTGCTTGCCGCCGTCGAGCACGGGCAGCAGCACGTAGAGGTGCTTGAGCGCGTCGCTGAGCTTGACCGTGCCGGTGAGCGTGACGTCGCCGTAGCGGGAGTCGCCGTGTTCCTTCGTTTCGACGGCCCAGCCGAGCGGCGTGAACAGCCGTTCCGCGAGCTTGTGCGGCAGCGCTGGGATGCGGACGACCAGCGGAATCGGCGTCCTGGCCAGCTCCGGGTAACTCTCGCTGCGGCCGTTCATCGCGGTGCGGAACACGCTGCCGAGCGCGACCGTCAGCAGCGATCCGGCGGCGTACGGGCGGTCGTTGACGTATTGGGTGAGCGTGCTGCCGGGACCTCGCACCAGCGCGATGGGGTCGACCTCGAGGAGCAGCGCGACCGTGCACTCCTCGTTCGTCGCCTTCGGGTAGAAGACGTGCGCGACGCCCGAGCTCGTCGTGAAGGACTGAGCCCGGTCCGGGTGTTTGTGCAGCAGGTGACCGAGATCGGTCGCCGGCTGGTGGGTGGTGGTCATGGTGAGCAGCACGAGGTCGAGTCTGATCGAGAGTCGGCCTCCGCGCTGCTGATTTAGTGTGGATCGCATGACCAATCGGCTCGCCGACGCGACCAGCCCGTACCTGCTGCAGCACGCTGACAACCCGGTCGACTGGTGGCCGTGGGGTCCGGAGGCGTTCGAGGAGGCGCGACGGCGCAACGTCCCGGTGCTGCTGTCGGTCGGGTACGCGGCTTGTCACTGGTGTCATGTGATGGCGCACGAGTCGTTCGAGGACGCTTCGGTTGCGAAGTCGGTGAACGAGAACTTCGTGGCGGTGAAGGTCGATCGCGAGGAACGCCCGGATGTCGACGCCGTGTACATGGAGGTCACGCAGGCGATGACCGGGCACGGCGGGTGGCCGATGACGGTGTTCCTGACGCCGGACGCCCGCCCGTTCCACGCCGGGACCTACTACCCGCCGGCGCCGCGTCCTGGCATGCCGTCGTTCACGCAGCTCATCGAGGCTGTGTCGTCGGCCTGGACTTCGCGACCGGCCGAGGTCCTGGAGTCTGCTTCCGTTGTGGTGGAGGAGATTTCACGCAACGCCGCGCCGTTGCCTCCGTCTGCTGTGGACGCTGACGCGTTGGCTGGTGCGGTGGTGTCGTTGCTGGGCGAGTTCGATCGGCGCAACGGTGGATTCGGTGGTGCGCCGAAGTTTCCGCCGTCGATGATCGTCGAGTTCCTGTTGCGGCACTACGAGCGCACCGGGTCGGTCGAGGCGATCTCGATGGCGACCTCGACGGCCGACGCGATGGCCAACGGTGGCCTGTACGACCAGCTCGGCGGTGGGTTCGCGCGCTACAGCGTCGATGCGTCGTGGGTCGTGCCGCATTTCGAGAAGATGTTGTACGACAACGCTTTGCTGCTCCGGTTCTACACGCACCTGGCGCGGGTGACCGAGTCCGACCGGTATGCGCGGGTGGCTCGGGACACGGCTGCCTTCCTGTTGCGGGATCTGCGGACTGTCGAGGGTGGTTTCGCGGCTTCGTTGGACGCGGACACTGATGGTGTCGAGGGCTCGACCTATGTGTGGTCTTTCGACGAGTTGGGTTCTGCCGCTTCGGCTTTCGGTGTTTCGGAGGAGCCGAACTTCGAGGACGGCAAGTCGACGCTGAGGTTCGTGTCGGAGCCGGGGGAGGACGTGCGGGCCTCGTTGCTGGCGATTCGTGCTCGGCGGCCGCAGCCCGGACGTGACGACAAGGTGATCGCCGCGTGGAACGGCATGGCGATCGCGGCCTTGGCCGAGGCAGGGGCGTTCTTCGGGGAACCGTCGTGGATCGAGGCGGCTTCGGAGGCGGCGTCGTTGCTGGCCGCGGTGCACCTGGTCGAGGGGCGGCTGTTGCGGACGTCGCGTGATGGTGTGGCCGGGCCGTCGTTCGGGGTGCTGGAGGACTACGGCTGCCTTGCCGATGGCCTGCTGGCGTTGCACCAGGTCACCGGCTCGATCCGGTGGCTCGACCTGGCGTGTGGCCTGTTGGACACCGCACTCTCCCGTTTCGCCGTAGCCGACTCTGCCGGCGCCTACTACGACACCGCTGACGACGCTGAATCTCTCGTTCGCCGCCCCGCCGACTCGACCGACAACGCGTCGCCTTCCGGTGCGTCTTCGCTGGCCTCGGCCTTGTTGACGGCCTCTCTGCTGGTCGGCGCCGATCGGTCCGCGCGGTATTTCACAGCTGCTTCAGAGGCCGTGACGCGCGCTGGTCTGCTGGCCGCGCGGGCGCCTCGGTTCGCCGGGCACTGGCTGACTGTCGCCGAGACGTTGGTGGCCGGCCCGTTGCAGGTGGCTGTTGTTGGTGCCGACGATCCGCGCCGTGCGTCGCTGTGGGCGGCGGCGGTCGCTCATGTCCCCGGTGGCGGCGTCGTCGTGGCCGGTGAGCCGGGCGGCGCTCCGTTGCTGGAGGACCGTCCGCTGGTCGACGAGGCTCCGGCGGCCTACGTGTGCCGCGGCTACGTGTGCGATCGGCCAGTGGTTTCGGTAGACGCCCTGGTCACTTCGCTGTCGGCGAACACCCGCTAGCTGATTGCAGGCGTAACGTCAGCAATGACGTAATCATGTAATCAGGGGTGGTTGAAATGGGACGTGGATGGCGAGGAAGAGGCGGCTGGCAGCAGGCTGACCTGCCGTCGGCCGACGACGCGGCGGCATGGTTCGCGGGCCGGCTGCCCGATGGCTGGTTCGTCAGTGCGCCCGATGTGATCGTGGACCGCGAGGAGATCACGGTCATCGGCACGCTCACTCCGCTGGAAGGCGAGTTCGACGACGCCTCGCGTTCCGCGGCGGAGTCGGGCCGCATCTCCAGGTGGCGCGAGGAGACGCGCGACGAGCGCATCGAGATCGCGCGCCAGGCCGAGCACCGCTACGGGCGCAAGGTCGCCTGGGGTGCGGTCCAGGGCGGCACGCAAGAGCTGTTCACGCACCTGGCCGTGCCGGTGATGACGCGCCTGCGTCAGCCGGAACGGCAGGTGCTCGACACGCTGGTCGCCGCCGGTGTCGCCCGCTCTCGCGCGGACGCTCTGGCGTGGGCCGTACGGCTCGTGGGTGAGCACGCGGACTCGTGGCTCGGCGAGCTGCGCGATGCGATGTCGAAGGTGGACGATCTCCGTTCGCAGGGCCCGGATCTGACGTAACCTGCGCGGCGTGGAGCTGACGTCGATCGCCGCGTCCGTTGTTCGTGCCGAACCTGGCGCGTTCGAGAACTTCTTGGTGCAGGCCCAGGGCCGCTCGTCCGACGAACTGTCGGCGGCGGCCCTGGTCCTGTCCTCGTCCTCGGACGTGCAGGTCAACCAGCTGCTCGGCAACCTGCTCTACTACACCGGCGCCTCCCCGGCCCTGGAACCGCTGGTGCTGCGAGTCCTGGATTCCTTGCAGCGCGGCGACTTCTCGCCCGAGTGGGAACGCGCTCTGCTGCTTCCGATGCAGGACGAGGACATCCGCCAGGGCTTGCCGCATCGTTCGCGGCTGCTGGCTTCCGTGCCAACGGACTCGTGGCTCTTCGGCCTGCTGCAGGTGCTGGACCTCGAGAACGTGCTGGTGCTGCATCCGTTGAGCGGCAAGGCTTTCGAGGTGACGATCGGCGGTCTCGGCGACAACTTCCAGCTCCACACTCTGCTCGCCTACCGCCTGATCCCCGCGTTTCTGCCGGGTGAGCCGCCTCTCCAGGCCTGGGTGGAGGCTGCCTCCGTCGGGGAAGAGCTGGAGCCCGCAGGCGGAATTCACGGCCAGTTCGAGCTTTCCGACGCGTTCGGCGACATGATCTGGCACGAGGGCCGCCCGTCGGACATCCCGTTGCTGGACGGTGTGCGCGTGGTCGTGCTGAGCCCGCCGCCTTACGCGCGGTCGTGGAACGCGGGCCGCCTCTACCCGATGATGACGCCGATGGTGGACGTCACGCGGGAGCTTTCGGTTGACGAAGCTGCTTCGTGGCTCGCCAAGGTGAAGTCGTGACCTTTGCCGGCAAAGCCGGTTCACCCCTGCACAGCGGGAGATGTCCGACCAGGTGTGCGCACGCTCGTCCGGCTCTCCTCCGGTTGTGCGGCCGATGGCTGTGATGGCTGGGCACCCCTGCGCAACCCGATGACGCACCCGAGTGCGACCGTGGCAGCCCCCAACGCGGACACCAAAGTCAGCTCCTGAGCGCCCAACAACACGGACGTCACCAGGCCTGACACCGGCATCAGGCCGATGAGCACTCCCGCCCGGTCGGACCCGAGCCGGTTCACGGCGAAGTACCAGAGCCCGAACGCCAGCGCCGTCACCACCACCGCGAGCAACGCGAGTGCGAAGGTCTGCCGCGCGTCCGGCATCCGCCAGCCGCCGAAGAACGTGCCGAGCACCGCCCCGATTCCCGAGGCCAGCAAACAGGTCCAGGTGGCCACACCCAGCACGCCGAGCCGACGCACGACCCCGACGGCGAACAGCGTGAAGCACACCTCGCCGGCCATCGTCAGCAACGCCAGCGCGAGGCCCGGTCCGTGCCACGAGCCGCCGCCGGACAACAGCACGATGCCCGCTGCCACCACCACCGCGCCGACAACGGCGGACGTGGTTCGTTGGCGTGAGAGGAGGGCCAAAGCTATCGGGGCGCCACCCATCACGGCGGCGACGAAGCCCGGTTCGGCGTACTGCTGGGCGGCGAGCAGGACGGCGTTGAAGCCGAGCATTCCCGTGGCGACGACGCCCAGCAACGGAGGGATGTCGCGCCATGACGGCATGGGCAGCCGGCGGGCCACGAGCAGCAGCACGGCGGCGCCCAGCAGGTAGCGCATGGCCTGACCGGTCAGGACCGGGTAGCCCTCCAGCATTCCCGTCACCGGGACCGACGCGCCGACGATCGTTGCCGCTGTCGCTCCCGCGGCTACCCCGATTTTCATGACTCACAGCCTCGCGCCGAACTGGTCCAGGTTTAAGCTCCACTTCGATGACTACGAACTGGACCACTTTTCGCGAGCTGCTGTTGCCGGGGCACCAGCGGCGGCGCGGTGTGGAGGTCGAGCTGCGCAGGGCCATCCGGGACGGGCGGCTCACGCCGGGGACGCGGCTGCCGTCGAGCCGGGACCTGGCGGCGCAACTCGGGGTCGCTCGGGGCACCGTCACGTCGGCCTACACGCAGCTCGTGGCGGAGGGGTTCCTCACGACCAAGAAGGGTTCGGGGACGACGGTAGCGAGCCTCGGGCCCGCCGAGGTGTGCGGTGTGCCGGAGCCGCCGCAGCGGTGGCGGTTCAACCTGCGGCCCGGGCTGCCTGCGCTGGGCGCCTTCCCGCGCGCCGAGTGGGTCGCGGCGCATCGGGCGGCGCTCGCGGAGCTGCCGGACGACGACCTCGCGTACCCGGATCCGGCCGGATTCGTGGGGCTGCGCAAGGAGATCGTCGACTACCTGGCGCGGGTGAGGGCGGTGGTCGCGCGGGATGCGGTGATCACAAACGGTGCAGCGGACGGGTTGCAGCTCACGGCGCGTCTCCTCAAGGGCAGCATCGCGATCGAGGAGCCGAGCCACTTCGGCGGCGAGGACATGTTGCGGTCGCACGGGCTCAACACCGTGCCGATTCCGGTGGACGACAAGGGGATCCGGGTCGATCTGCTGTCCAAAACGGACTGTCAGGCCGTGCTGGTCACCGCGGCACACCAGTTTCCGCTGGGAGTTGTGCTGCATCCCGAACGGCGGCGGGCCCTGGTGGAGTGGGCGCGCGAACGGGACGGGTTGATCATCGAGGACGACTACGACGCCGAGCACAGGTACGACCGGCCCGCGCTCGGGGCGTTGCAGGCGCTGGCGCCGGAGCACGTGGTGTACCAGGGGACGACGAGCAAGGTGCTGGCGCCGGCGTTGCGGCTCGGGTGGCTGGTGGTGCCGGAGCGGTTGCGCGAGGGCATCGTGAACCGCAAGAAGTACAACGACATGGGCACCGCGACGATCCCTCAGGCGGCGTTCGCGCACCTGTTGAGGACGGGTGGCTACGACCGCCATCTGCGGCGTACGCGCGCGCTCTACCGGAAGCGTCGGGACGCGCTGTTGGACGCGGTGGCGGAGTACCTGCCTGCGTGGCAGCCCATCGGCGTTGCGGCAGGGTTGCACGTCGTGTTGCGCATGCCGGACGGGACGGACGACCTCGCGCTGAAGAGCAGGCTTGAGGAACGTGGGGTGCACGTGTGGGCGTTGGCGCAGTACACGCGCACGCCGATGTGGCCTGGGCTCGTGCTCGGTTACGCGGCACTCACGCCCGACCGCCTGCGCGAGGCGGTCCGGGAGATCGCGGCGGCCTAGAGGATGTGCTCGCGCTTGGCGTTGCTGTCGACGTCCGCGCCCAGGATGTGTTCGCGGGCCTCGCCGATGGCCGGTCCGGTGAGCGCCGCGACGGCAGCGAACAGCAGGGCGGCAGCGATGATCTTGAAAGCACGCATGACGTGGTAAACCCCCAGGCAGAACGGTTGTCGCGGCCAGCCTAGCCGCCGACTCCAGAAAATGTCAGTGCTCGGGTGCACCATGAACACGTGCTTCTTTCCGAAGTAGTCGACACGTCGGCCGCGGTGGCGGCGACCCGGTCGCGCCTGGCCAAGGTCAAGGCGCTGTCCGCGCTGCTGCGCGGGGCGTCGGCCGACGTCGTGATCGCGGTGGTGTCGTTCCTCATAGGCACGCCGCGCCAGGGCCGCATCGGCGCGGGCTGGCGCACGGTCTTCGACCTGTCGGTGCCGCCGGCTGAGCAGGCCGGGCTCACGGTCGCCGAGGTCGACGCCGCGCTCGCCGAGGTGGCCGCGACGTCCGGCAAGGGCTCTGCGCAGCGCCGGGTCGATCTGCTGGTGGCGCTGTTCGGCCGTTCCACCGAGGCTGAGCAGGACTTCTTACGCCGCTTGCTGACCGGCGAGCTGCGCCAGGGCGCGCTGGAAGGCGTGATGCTGGACGCGATCGCCTCAGCCGCGGACGTGCCGGGCGAGACGGTGCGGCGCGCGTTCATGCTGTCCGGTCGATTACCGGAGACGGCGGTGGCGGCGCTCGACGGCGGCGCGGAGGTGCTGGAGGCGTTCCGGCTCGAGGTCGGCCGCCCGCTGCGCCCCATGCTGGCCTCGCCCGCGGAGTCGCTCGACGAGGCGCTGTCCGAGCTCGGCAGCTGCGTGGTGGAGCACAAGCTCGACGGTGCGCGCATCCAGGTGCACCGCTCGGGCGACGAGGTCCACATCTTCACGCGCACGTTGCGCGAGATCACCAAGACGGTGCCCGAACTGGTCGAGCTGGTCCACGGCCTGCCGTGCACGTCGGTGGTGCTCGACGGCGAGACGCTGGCGCTGACCGACGAGGGGAGGCCCCGCCCGTTCCAGGAGACGATGAGCCGGTTCGGCGCGCAGGACGAGCGCGAGCTGCTCCTGCACCCGTACTTCTTCGACTGCCTGCACCTCGACGGCAAGGACCTGCTCGACGAGCCGCTGCGCGACCGCCTGGCGGCCTTGCGCCAGGTCGCGGGCGAGCACGTCATCCCAGGCGTGCTGGACCCGTCACCTTCGGAGGCCGCGTCGGTCGTCACGGCAGCGCTCGGTGCCGGCCACGAGGGCGTGATGGTGAAGTCGCTGGCCTCTCCGTACGCGGCAGGCCGGCGTGGCCGTGCCTGGCAGAAGGTGAAGCCGGTCCACACCCTCGACCTGGTCGTGCTCGGCGTCGAATGGGGCAGCGGCCGCCGGCGTGGCTGGCTGTCGAACCTGCACCTGGGCGCCCGCGACCCGGACGGCGGCCCGCCGGTGATGGTCGGCAAGACCTTCAAGGGCCTCACCGACGAGCTGCTCACGTGGCAGACCAAGGCGCTGCAGGAGATCGCGACCGAGCAGACCGACTGGGTGGTCATGGTCCGCCCGGAGCTCGTGATCGAGATCGAGCTGGACGGCGTGCAGGTTTCGCCGCGCTATCCCGGTGGCGTCGCGCTGCGGTTCGCCCGCGTCGTGCGCTACCGCCCGGACAAGGACCCGTCCGAAGCCACGACGATCGAGGAGGTGAGGGCACTTCTGCCCACCGCACAACCGAATCCCGGGGCCTGACGAGGATCGGGTGCTCATCACGCAGGACGTCGATCTGATGGTGCGCACCCGTCGAAGCGACGACTGGCCCCGCGCCGGCTCGAGTGATCGGTTCCGATCACGAGGTGCTCCAACGTGTGCTCAGCGGCGAAAATCGCGTGGTACTCCCCGCACCCGGCCAATAGCGTTGCTCCATGACCGAGCCCGGGGAAACGCCCTGCTACTGCTGCGGCGAG
>JAVXWK010001086.1:0-21114 GCA_032230575.1 Pseudonocardiales bacterium
AGGCCGCCGCAGCGGCGACGATCCTCGCCGCCTGCGTCAACCCCTCCGCCAACGCCGCGCCCGAACTGCGCGAGGTGATGTTCGTCGGCAACAACTGGGACGGCACCGCCGACGTCGTGAAGTCCACCGGCGACTTCGCGAAGATCGGCCGCGTCAACGTCATCCCCGACAAGTCCCAGCGCCTGACCGAGATCTACCTCAACCCGATCAAGCTGGCGTTCTTCCTCGGCATCCGCAACGGTCCCGGCGAGGGTCACGACCAGTTCGTCGACGACATGTACACCACGCCCGACGGAAGTGCCGTGGTCGTGTCGCGGCCGAGCTTCGCCGACGTCGTCTCGCTCGACCTGGCCACCGGCAAGATCAAGTGGCGGTTCCCGGTGTCCGGCTTCCGCGCCGACCACATGGCGGTCTCCCCCGACGGCGGCAGGATCGCGGTCTCGGCGTCGACCTCCAACACCGTGCATGTGCTGGACATCAACACCGGCAAGCAGCTCGGGTCGTTCAAGACCGGGGACAAGCCGCACGAGAACGTGTTCACCAACGGCGGCCAGTACCTCTGGAACATGTCGATCGGCGAGGTCAACAACGACTTCGACGCGCCGGACCAGGACTGGCTCAAGGGCGACCGGCACATCACCGTCGTCGACGCGAACACCTACCAGACCGTCAAGACCATCGACATGCGCAGCCGACTGAACGCGTTCGGCCGCGGCGACCTGTCCAACGCCGTGCGGCCCGCGGTGTTCTCGCCGGACTTCTCGAAGCTGTACTTCCAGGTCTCGTACTTCAACGGCTTCGTCGAGTACGACGTCGCCACCGACGCGGTCACGCAGGTGAAGACGCTGCCGAAGAACTCGAACACCAGCGACGACCGCAAGACGTTCGTCAACGACTCGCGCCACCACGGCCTGTCCATGAGCCCCGACGGCAGCAAGCTGTGCGTCGCCGGGACCATGGACGACTACGCCACCGTCGTCGACCGCGCCTCGCTGCAGCAGGGTCCGCTCGTCTCGGCCTCGAAGCCCTACTGGGCAACGGTCAGCGGCGACGGCCGTCAGTGCGTGATCTCCGAGAGCGGCTCCGACCAGATCACCGCGATCGACTTCGGCACCGGCCAGAAGACCGTGTCGGTGCCCGTCGGCGACCACCCGCAGCGCGTCCGCATCGGACACGTCGCGCCCGGCTGGACCGGTCCGACCCGGTGATCAGCTGACCGGGCCGCGGGACGTCCCGCGGCCCGGTCAGCGTTGCCTTGCTCCCATGAGGACTGTCCATCATGGGAGCATGACTCGGGAATCGCTGCCCGGGCGGGCTGTGCTGAACGGCCCCATCGTGTCCCACAGCTGTTTCGAGCCGGTGTAGGTGTAGATGCCGGGCCCGCCCTGCGCGGCACAACCCTCACCACGCGACACGACACCGATCTGGATGTGCGTCCGGGTACCCGGAACCGTGCGGAAGATCGGGCCGCCGCTGTCACCCTGGCAGGAGTCCTTGCCCTCCACTCCGGCGCAGATGTCCGTGGCCCTGTTGTAGGCGTTGATGCCCATGTCCGGCCCATAGGCGATCGCGCACTCGTTGTGGGACAACAGAGGCACGTCGACCTGGCGCAACCGGTCCGGGGCGTGCGGCAGCTCGGTGTCGGTGTTGCCCCAGCCGATGACGGTCGCCTTGGCGCCGGGCCGGATCAGCGCGTCGGTGCCGCGCGTCGGTTGCTGGATGGGCCTGATGCCCACCACCGCCTGGTCCAGATGAAGCAGAGCCAGGTCGTAGCCGGGCTCCTGGCCGAAGCGCGGATGCGACGAGATGGCCATGACGTCGCGGACCTGACCCTGCTGGTTGTTCGACAGCACCGTGCGGCCGACCACGACCTCCAGGTCCTCCGGGTCGTCCCCGACGCAGTGCGCCGCGGTGAGCACGGTCGCCGCGTCGATCAGGCTGCCACCGCACACGACCTTGCCACGGGCGCTCGCCGGCCGCTTCAGCCTCAGCGCGGCCATGAACGGATAGGCGTCGTCGGACACCTCGATACCGCCGATGATCGGTGCCGGGCGGGCTTGTGCGGGCACGGCGAGCGCCAGAAGGACACCGATGGCCGGCAGGACTGCCCGGAAGGCGAGCGGGGATCGCATGAGACTCCTCGTCGAGGGAGAAACTGCGCGCCATTCGATCACGCTCGAACGACCGGCACCACGGCCGAAGGTTGGTCGCGCGCATGCCGAAATGCATACGCGCACAATCGAAAGCGGTACGGCAGAGCAACTGTCCTAACGGGACAGCCCCAGGAAGTCGACGGCGTACTGGGCCATTCCGGCCACCACGAAGTTGTGCGAGCCGTTCTGCACGCTGATGCCCTCGACCTGGACCACGCCACCGAGGTTGTACCGGGTGCGGACCCAGTTCGGCTGCGGGCGGTCAGTGGAGGTCGGCGTCTGGCCGATGCCGGCCACGTTCGTCCACTGCTTGATCGCCTCGCCGAAGTTCGGGTAGCGCAACGTGTCGTCGTTGGTGCCGTGCCACAGCTGCATCCGCGGCTTCGGCCCGGTGTAGCCGGGGAACGCGCGGCGCACGAGATCGCCCCACTGCTGCGGCGTCCTGATGAGCTGACCGTTGGCGCACTGGGAGTTCCACTCCGAGCCGTTGGTCGTGGCGAAGCAGGCGAACGGCACCCCGGCGAACGCGGCACCCGCCCTGAACACGTCGGGGTAGGCGCCGAGCAGGACGTTGGTCATCATCGCGCCGGACGAGTGGCCCGTCGCGTACACGCGGTTCGGGTCGGCGTTGTTGCGCTGCAGCACATAGCGCACCATCGACACGATCCCGAGGGAGTCGCTGCCGCCGTCGTGCCGCAGCGTCTGCGGGGACGCCACGTCGAAGCACTTGCTGGCACGCGTCACCGACGGGTAGATCACGACGAACCCGTAGCGGTCGGCCAGCCTGGCGAACTCGGTGTTGGTGTAGAAATCCGGGCCGGAGCCCGTGCAGTAGTGCGAGGCGACGAGAACCGCAGGCCGCGGTTTCACCGTGTTCGGCACATACAGGTACATCTGGAGATTCGACGGGTTGGGCCCGAAGTTCGTCACCCGGGTCAACTGCGCCGCCGACGCGGACGGTGCTGTGGTGATCAGCAATGCGGCGACCAGCGGCGCGGCGAGCAACCCGCGCATGGCACGCCTCAGCAACATCGGAACCACGATGTGTCTCCTTCGATCCCCTGTGCGCGTTCACGAAACGGCGGGCGGAGAAGGGCGACGGTACTCGCAATCCGTTGAGCGGCAAAGATTGTGCTTTCGAACAATCGAATTCGCTGCTCACGGAATTCGATTGTTCGACGAAGTCAGCTGCCGGACGAATCCTCGCCCAGCCGACGCAACGCGTCAGCGAGCCGGTCTCTGCGGGCCCGTTCCGCCCGCCCCGCGATCCAGAAGCACAGCACCCCGAGCGGCACCTCGACGAACAGCGCCTGGGCCCACGCGAGCGGGCGGTCGCGACGCGGGCTGGACATCGTGTCGAACCAGGCGTCCACGAACAGCAAGGCGCCGGTCACCGAAGCGGGCAGCTGCACGTGGTCCCGCCGCCGCAGCGCCAGCCAGCCGGTGACGACCAGCATCGTCGCGAGCGCGATGTCGAAGATCACCCACGACAGCGTGTACTGGCGCAGCGAGGTGGTCAGGAACGCTCCGCAGCGCACCCTGGTGTCCGGGCACCGCGTCGGCGCGTTCAGGAAGTCGTTGAACAGCACACCCGCCCAGACCAGCGTGATCACGCCGGCGACCAGGTAGAACGGGCCTGCCCAGCGGGGCAGCTCGCCTCCGCGCCTCTTCCCCAGCACGCCGGCAAGCCTAGTGAAGATGCCGGACAAGTGCTCGCCGATCCACTGTGGACCCGCTACTCCCTGATCGTCACCAGCGACACGAGCCGCTCCCTCGAGGCGAGGCGGCGGTGATCGCACTGGTCGCCGCCACACGCCGGTTGATTCCGCGGGGGCCGGCTCACGCCGCCTCGGCATCAACGGCCTAGAAGCCGGTGGGACCGGATCCACGGGCATAACCGGAGGCCAGGTCGATCAACGTCTCAGCGGCAAGGGTGACCGCCGCCGCCTCTGGATCACCGTCGAGCAGGCCGGGAGCACCGTAGTTCGACAGGTCGCGGTCTCCGATCACGTCCACACATCTCGCCACGATCAGGCGGTCCTTGACGCATCGGATGACGACGGTCATCGGGTCGTGCCAGGCCGCGTGGCGCGCGTTGCCCTCGTTCTCGAAGCTGCCCACCACGTCGCCCTCCTTGCCCGCGACGCGATGGCCGACCGCCCTCCACTGAATCGGACCGGTGCCCCGTGCGATGTCCTCGACCTTCTTGATCTCAGCTCGAAGCCAGCTGATCAACGCGTGGATGTCACTCTCCGCCGGGCCCGCCGGTTCAGTCATCACGGGATCGTGCCACAACGCGTGGATGACCGCGTCATCACCGGTTCCTCTCAAACCCGGTGCAGAAAGGAGATCGAGCGTTACTCGACCGAGCACTGCGCGCCGTTGAACGTGAACGCGGCCGGCGCCGAGTGCGGGCCGCGTGCGTTGCCGTTGTACCCGATCTGCACCGAACCACCTGGTGCTATCTGCGGGTTGTAGTCGGCGTTCAGCGCGTTGACGGTCGAACCCGACTGGCGCGCCGTGGCGTTCCACATGTCTCGCACCGACTCGCCGTTGGAGAAGCTCCAGCGCAGCGTCCAGCCGTTGGTCGTCTGAGTGCCGGTGTTGCGCACGGTCACGCTGGCCTGGAAACCGCCCGGCCACTGCCCGGTGACCCGGTAGGCGACGGCGCAGGTCTTCGCGGGCGGGCGGGGCGGCGTCGTGGTCGGCGGCGTTTCGCGCGATGTCGCCGGTGGAGGCGGAGTTGTCGGCTGAGATGACGGTTTGGCCGTCTCCGAGCCGTCGCAGGGCGGGCCCCACAGGCCGCGCTTGGCCGCGGAGGCCTCGGCCTGGGCGTTGATCAGCGGGCCGCCGTCGACGCCTTCCGGTCGCAACGCGCCCTGCTGCACGGCGAGCACCGCGTAGTCGGTGCCGTCCTCGAGTTCGAGGGTGATCTCACCGGGCGTCAGGCCGGTGAACCGCACGGATCGCGCCAGCAGTGTCGACCTGGCGAAGTCGAGCGATGCCGCGGCCCAGCACGCCTTGGGTTCGGCCAGTGCCGCGACGCGGGCGCGGGAGCCGTCGGCGAGCTCGACGGTGCGGGCGTCGATCACGTTGGTGACGACCGTGATCACGTCCTGTGGCGGCACCACCTCGTTGATCAGCGAGGGTGGTTTCAGCGGTGTCCCGGAGGACGGTGGCGGCGCAGGCGGTTCGGCTGTGCACCCCGCGCAGAGCAGGGCCACCATCACCAGCATGTGCTTGCGCGCCACCGTCACTCCTGAATGCTCAACTCAACGAGATATTGCTGTCCAGCGCTGGTTCGCACCGGAAGTCGCGTGGTACAAGCCGATTCTGGCTCCGTCCTCACGCGACTCGCCGACGACGTCGAGCAGCGCTCCGGTCGCGGCGTTCACGAACGTCCAGCTGTCGTCGCCGGTGGACGACAGCACCCACCGGGCAGCAGGACTGTCGGACTTGGTCAGCGTCGCGTTACCGTCCACAGCCGCGATTCGCTGGCCGGTGGCGGTGTTCACCACGCCGAACTGGACGTCGCTGCCGTAGCCGCCCGACTTGCGCTCCAGCCGCCACACCTGGTCCCGCGCGGCGGTGTCCGTCGTGCGCTGCACCAGCGAGGTTCCGGACGGGGCAAGGGACTTGTCGCTCTGCACACCGGTCAGCCGGTACTCGCCGCTCAACGCGGCCGAACGGTCAAGGCCGCTGACACCCGACACATCGAACGTGACGACCGACCGGGCGGGAACGGTGAGCGTTGCCTTGCGGTCCTTCACGCGGACCGCGGCGCCCGTCGTCAGCGCACCGAACATGTCCGTGACGATGGGCCGCACGGAAGCGTTGGGGCGCACCGAGCCGAAGCCGGAGAGGTCCAGCGTGACGGACTGCGGCTGCTCGGACTGGTTGAGGTGCACCACGGTCTTCAGCTCGGTGTTGCGCACCGCCGCCACGTCCGACTTGGTGTTGACCTTGACCAGGCGGTCGCCGGGCTTGACGTAGTGGGTGAAGTTCCGCAGCGTGTGGAACTTCGAGTTGACGCGGGCGGGACAGGTCGCGAGCGTGTCCTGCGGGCCGCAGTTGAACGGGATCTGGACGACGCCCCAGTTCATGCCGTCCGGCGTCTCTCCGCCGGGCTTCATGTTGTCGTAGTCCTCGACCGCCTGCCACAGCAGCCAGGCGCGTGGTTCGAGCTCACGCAGGTCGTCGATCACCCGTGCCGCGATGCCCAGGCCGGAGTCCATGGCGGTGAAGTCCTGCTTCGACCCCCACGAGCCGTCGACCTCGCTCATCCACAACGGCTTGTCCGCCGCCTTGGCGATGTCACGGGCGGACGTGCGGCGGTCCTGGCCGTAGGTGTGCACGTTCAACTGGCCGAGCTGCTGACGCACGTCGGCCGGGTAGCCCGCCCAGTCGTCGGCGAAGATGCCGGGGTTGGTCTCGTCCGGAGCGGACACCACGGCCTTGAGTCGCTTGGCGCGCAGAGCGTCCGCCACGGCGGGCACGACCTTCGCCTGCAGCGCGGGGCTCATGTGAGCGCCCTCCTGGCGGCCGCCCGTGGGGTTGCCGTCCGGGCCGAGCTTCGTGCTCCAGTACGGGGTGTTGGGTTCGTTGAACGGGTCGAGCGTCGAGAACTTGATGCCGTGTGAACGCTCAAGCTCCGCGGTCGCCTGCGTCAGGTACGCGGCGAAGTCCTTGACGCGGTCCTCGCGCAACTGGTCGGCGTTGGCGTCGAGTCCGCCGGACACGTAGCCGCTGACGGTCTGGAACCACGGCGGCGAGTTGCTGAACGCCTCCCACCTGGTGACGTCCGACTTGATCCGGTCGACCCACCAGCGCTGGTTCGGGTCCGCCGAGGCGTCGAAGAACTTGGGATCGTTCGGTTTCCACCAGTCGGTGTCCGTGCGCTTCGTACCGGCCGGTGCCTTCCACCAGCCGGGGACGGCCGCGCCCGCGCGCAGGTACTGCGGCACGTCCGGGGCGTTGCCGCCGCCGATGTTGTAGCGGGCGATGTTGAGGTTCAGTCCGTCCTCACCGAACAGCAGCTCCGCGAGCTGGTTGCGGATCTCGTCCGGGTATCCCCCGGTCGCGTTGGCGAACCAGACGAGGCTCGTACCCCAACCTTGGAACGGCTCTTGCTGATAGGTCGGATCCGGCCGCACGGTCACGGACTCCACGGCGGCAGTGGCAGGAACGCCGCTGGAGACCACTGTGGACAGCGTGAGCGCCGAAGCGGCGAGAAGGGCAGGGAATCTGGTCATCGGTTCTCCGTTGAACGGGCGATGTTCGCGCTAACATCTACCGAGGACCGCGTGGTGCGTCAAGGTCCTGCCGAGCGGTGGCGCGTCCGCTCGGCAGTCCCTCGCCGGAACGCTCGCCCCCGAGGAGAGGCGGGCCCTGTGACTCTCAACCCCGAGGAGGGTTATTTGAGCGAGCAGGTGGCGAAACGTTCCAGTCCTTGAGGCCGCTCAGCGACGCGGCCGATGGCGATCGCGATCCGGTCGAGCGCGGAGGCCCGCTTGCCCGTCAACGGCCCGAGAATCGCGTTCTGCACGAAGTTCGGCCCGCCCTGACCGGCTGACGTGCGCAGCCGCTCGTTGGCCTCCGCCTGCTGCTTGTTGAGGTTCTGCAGCTCACGGTCCACTTCGGCCTTGGCCTTCGCGGGAACGTTCTGCAGCACCGGAACCGGGCACTCGATCGTCTTCCCCGACGCCGACGACCCGGTGCCGGAACCGGTTCCGGACGACGGCTTGGGCGAGGTGGCCGCCGGTGCGGGAACAGCGGGAGCCTGGCCGAGTCCGCAGGGTGCGAACCTCTCCAGGCCTTCCGGCTTCGCGGCCGCCCGGCCGATGGCGGTCTCGACGCGGTTCAGCGCCGCGACCCGCTTGTCCTTCAGCGGGCCGAGAATGGCGTTCTGCACGAAATTCGGCCCTCCTTCGCCCGCGGAGGTGCGCAGCCTGTTGTTCGCCTCGGCTATCTGCTTGTCCAGATTGGCCAGTTCACGCTGGACCTCTGCCTGTGCCTGGGCGGGAACCGCGACTCCGATGACCGGCTTGGGGCAGGCGATCGACTGACCAGCGCTGTCGTTCCCGCCAGCGGCGAACGCGGCGATCGCGCCCCCGGTGGTCAAGGTCGCGGCGACGGCGATTCCGGCAATGAACACCCGCTTGCGCCGCTGTGGTTTTGCATGAGCTCTCGACATTTCGAACCCTCACGAATCAGTGGACGGATATGCCGGCACACCGGGATACGGACCGGGACGGTCAAGGGTTCAACTACTTGTGAGCGTTCACAGCAAGTGCGATGCTGGCTGTCTCGTACCGCAGACCGCACCTGCGCAGAATTCGGGGACCGCCATGCCATCGGGGCACAGAGTCGTGCACGAACAACTTCTCCTGAGAGTCCGGGGAGTCAACCTCAAGATCGCCGCGGTGCACCGCGGCGGCGCCACCGAGCCGATCGTGTTCCTGCACGGGTTCGGCACGAGCAAGGAGGACTACACCGACATCACGCAGCGGCACGACTTCGCCGATCGTGCCTTCCTCGCCTACGACCTGCCGGGCTGCGGCGCCACGGAATGCGCCGATCTCGGGGCGATCGACGTACCGTTCCTGGTGGACACCGCACGCGCGATGCTCGACCGGGCGGGCATCGGCCGCTACCACGTCGTCGGGCACTCCCTCGGCGGGCTCACGGCGCTGCTGCTCGCGCACCGCGAACCGGGCCGGGTGCTCAGCTTCGTCAACATCAAGGGCACGCTGACCCCGGAGGACTGCGCGCCCACCAAACAGGTGCTGTCCCGTCAGGAACCCGGCGACCTCTTCCAACGCTTCCTGGAGGGCGTTCGACGGGGACAGGGCTACTCGGGCGGCCTGTACGCCGCGAACCTGCCGCACAAGGTCCGGCCAGGAGCCGTGCACGGCATCTTCCGGTCCGTGGTCGAGCTCGCCGACCACGGCGACCTGCTGAACAAGTTCGTCGCACTCCCCTTCCCGAAGATGTACCTCTACGGCGAGGAGTGCGCGTCACTGTCCTATCTGCCGTTGCTGGACGCGAACGGGGTGGAGCTCGCCGAGATCCCGCACAGCGGGCATCTGCCGATGTACTCCAACCCCGTCGCGACCTGGAAGCGGATCGCCGCGTTCTACGCCGGCGACGTCAGTCAGCGCATCCCCGCCGCGAGGCGGTGATAGGCCGAGTTCCAGCGCAGGCGGTCGCCGAACTGGCCGGGGGTGGTCGCCGAGTCGATCAGCACCAGTTCGGTGGCCGCCATCGTGGCGAAGTCGTGCAGCGTCTCGGATCCGACGGCCTGGGTCAGCACGGTGTGGTGCGGTCCGCCCGCGGTGAGCCAGCACTCGGCCGACGTCGAGAGCGACGGCGCGGGACGCCACACCGCGCGGGCGACGGGCAGGTTCGGCAGCGGCTCGTCCGGTCCGACGACCTCGACCTCGTTGGCCACCAACCGGAAGCGGTCGCCGAGGTCCGCGAGTCCGATCACCACGGCCGGACCAGCTGCGGCGTCGAACACCAGGCGCACCGGGTCTTCGCGGTCGCCGATGTCGAGCCGGTGGATCTCGCACGACGGCACGCCGTCCGCGATCGTCGGGCACACCTCGAGCATGTGCGCGCCCAGCACCTTCGGCGTGCCCGGTCCGAAGTGGTAGGTGTAGTCCTCCATGAACGAGGTGCCGCGCCCGGTTCCGGCGCCCATGACCTTCACCGCGGCGAGCAGTGCCGAGGTCTTCCAGTCGCCCTCGCCGCCGAAGCCGTAGCCGTCGGCCATCAGTCGTTGTACGGCAAGGCCCGGCAGCTGCTTCAGGCCGCCGAGGTCCTGGAAGTTCGTCGTGAACGCGCCGAAACCGCCGCCGTCCAAAAAGGTCCGCAGGCCGATCTCGATGCGGGCGGCGTAGCGCAGCGACGCGTGCCGGTCTCCCCCGCGCGCCAGTTCCGGTGCGAGGCGGTAGGTCTCGGCGTAGTCGGCGACGAGCAGGTCGATGTCCGCGTCCGGCACCGCGTCCACCACGTCGACGAGGTCGTTGACGCCGTAGGTGTTCACCGAGACGCCGAACCGCAGCTCTGCCTCGACCTTGTCGCCCTCGGTCACCGCGACGTCGCGCATGTTGTCGCCGAACCGCGCCAGCTTCAACGACCGCAGGTGCGCCAGCCCGGCCGCGGCACGCGCCCAGCCGTCGATTCGCGAGGCCAGCCGCGGGTCGCTCGCGTGGCCTGCCACGGTCTTGCGCGCCACGCCGATGCGCGTCTGCACGTAAGCGAACTCGCGGTCACCGTGCGCGGCCTGGTTGAGGTTCATGAAGTCCATGTCGATCGTGGACCACGGCAGCGCCTCGTTGAGCTGGGTGTGCAGGTGCAGCAACGGTTTGCGGAGCAGGTCGAGGCCCGTGATCCACATCTTCGCCGGCGAGAACGTGTGCATCCACGCGATCACACCGACGCACGACGGGTCGTTGTTCGCCGTCTGCATGATCGAGCGGATCGCGGCCGCGTCGGTGAGCACCGGCTTCCACACGATCTCGGTGCCGATCCGGCCGGAGTCGGCGAGCATGCGCTGGATCTGCTGGGACTGCGCCGCCACCTGGTCGAGCGTCTCTGGGCCGTAGAGGTGCTGGCTGCCGGTGAGGAACCAGACCTGCGGCTTGCCCGCGAACGACATGTGCTCTCCTCGTGGGCTCACTGCCCGTAGACGTTCTGGTAGCGCTCGTAAAGCTTGTCGACGTCCTGCTGCTCGATGGCGGAGGCCTTGCCGAGCTGGAGTGCGAAGTGGACGGTGCGCGCCACGTCCTCCAGCATCACGGCGGACTTCACCGCCGACTTCGCGGACGAGCCGACCGTGAACGGGCCGTGGTTGCGCATCAGGACAGCTTTCGACCTGCTGGTCCTCAGCGTCTCCACGATGCCCTGGCCGATCGAGTCGTCGCCGATCAACGCGAACGGGCCGACCGGGATCTCGCCGCCGAACTCGTCCGCGATCATCGTCAGCACGCACGGGATGGGTTCGCCGCGAGCCGCCCACGCTGTGGCGTAAGGGGAATGCGTGTGCACGACCCCGTTCACCTCGGGCATGTGCCGGTACACGTACGCGTGCGCGGCGGTGTCCGACGACGGCGCGAACTCGCCTTCCACGAGGTTGCCGTGCAGGTCGGTCACCACCATCGCGTCCGGCCCGAGCTCGTCGTAGGACACACCGGACGGCTTGATGACCATCAGGTCGTGGCCGGGAACCCGCGCGGACACGTTGCCGGCGGTCCAGATCACCAGTTCGTACTTGGTGAGCTCCCGGTGCAGGTCGGCGACCGTGCGCCGCAGCTCTGCCGTGGCGGACATCAGTTCTTCCCCTCGACGGCCTCGCGGCGGAACTTGCGCAACCGGCGCATGACATCGTTGCCACCTCGACCGAAGTGGTCGTGCAGCTCCTGGTACTCGACGAACAGCCGCTCGTAGGCGTCGACGTTCTCCGGGATCGGCATGAAGACGTTGCGGCGCACCGAACCCATGGCCTGGGCGGCCCCGCGGATGTTCTCGTACGCGCCCGCCGCGACCGCCGCGTGCATCGCACTGCCGAGCGCCGGGCCCTGTTCGGACCCGATGACCGACAACGGCAGATCGGTGACGTCGGCGTAGATCTGCATCAGCAGCCGGTTCTTGATCAGACCGCCCGCGATCACCAGCTCGGTCACCGGCACACCCGCGTCGGTGAACGCGTCCACGATGACCCGCGTGCCGAACGCCGTGGCTTCGAGCAGCGCGCGGTAGACGTCCTCCGCTTTCGTGGCCAGGGTCTGCCCGAGGATCACACCGGACAGTTCGTGGTCGACCAGCACGGACCTGTTGCCGCTGTGCCAGTCCAGCGCGATCAGCCCGTGCTCGCCGGGTACCTGTTCCGCCGCCAGCTCGGAAAGCAGCTCGTGCACGGAGATTCCGCGTTCGCTCGCCTGCTCGTGGTAGGCCGGCGGCACCTGGTTCTTCACGTACCACGCGAAGATGTCCCCGACGCCGGACTGGCCGGCCTCGTAACCCCAGAGGCCCGCCACGATGCCGCCGTCGACCACGCCGCACATGCCGGGGACTTCCCTGAGCACCTCGCCGCTCATGACGTGGCACGTGGAGGTGCCCATGATCGCGACCATCTGGCCGGGTTCGACCGCCTGCGCGGCCGGTGCGGTGACGTGGGCGTCTACGTTGCCGACCGAGACCGCGATCCCCTGGGGCAGCCCGGTCCACTGTGCCGCTTCGGCGGTCAGGGTTCCGGCTTTGTCGCCGAGCGCGGACAGCGGGTGGTCGAGCTTGTCCTCGACGAACGTGCGGAACTCCGGGTTGAGCTCGGCGAGGAACTCCTCGCTCGGATACCCGCCGTCCTGGTGGATCCCCTTGTAGCCGGCTGTGCAGGCGTTGCGGGTGTACTCGCCGGTGAGCTGCCAGACGATCCAGTCTGCGGCCTCGACCCAGCGGGCCATCGCCGCGTAGACCTCGGGCGCCTCCTCCAGGACCTGCAGCCCCTTGGCGAACTCCCACTCCGAGGAGATGAGGCCGCCGTAACGCGGGAGCCACGCTTCCTTGCGGTCGTGCGCCAGGTCGTTGATGCGGTCGGCCTGCGGCTGGGCGGCGTGGTGGCGCCAGAGCTTGATGTAGGCGTGCGGGTTGTCCGCGAACTCCGGCAGCTCGCACAACGGCTTCCCGTCGGCCGTCACCGGAACCATGGTGCAGGCGGTGAAGTCCGTACCGATGCCGATCACGAGCTCGGGCGCGACCCCGGCGGCCTCGACGGCCTGCGGGACGGCGGTCCGCAGGACGTCGAGGTAGTCGGCCGGCACCTGCAGCGCCCACTCCGGCGGCAGGGCCCGGCCCGTCACCGGCAGAACGCTGTCCACTACGCCGTGGCGGTAGTCGTGCACCGCGGTGCCGAGCTCGGCGCCGTCGCGGACGCGCACGACCACCGCGCGACCGGACAACGTGCCGAAGTCGACGCCCACCACACACGCGTCGGGATGGATCGTCTCGTCAGTCACGAGCTGAGTGTTATCGCTAACATTCGGCCCGTCAAGATGCTGTCGAGACGTCGTGAAAAGCCTTGATAGAACCGGTATGAGCAACAGAGTGAACGCACGACAAAGGACCCCGGCCGGTGAGACACCGAGCGGGGTCCTCCAGTGACCGGGTCAGGCGGGCGGGCCCACGCTCTGCCGCTGCACCAGCACCGGCGCGATCGTGCGCCGAGGCCGGGTGGACTCGCCCTCGCTGACCTGCTCGAGCAGCAGGCCGAGCGTCTCCCGCGCCACCGCCGCGAAGTCCGGGCGGATCGTCGTCAGCGGCGGGATGAAGAACTCCGCCTCCGGCACGTCGTCGAACCCGACGACGCTCACGTCGTGCGGTACCCGGCGGCCGCGCTCGTGCATCGCGCGCAGCACACCCAAAGCGAGGTGGTCGTTGGACGCGAACACCGCGGTGACCTCGGGCATCCGCGCCAGCATCTGCCCGGCCTTGTAGCCCGCCGCGGCACTCCAGTCGGCCGCCACCACCGGCGGCACCTCGGCGTTGTGGATCTCCAGCGCCCGCCGCCAGCCCTGCACGCGGCCGGCCGCGTCGAACCAGTCCGCGGGGCCGGAGACGTGCCACACCGTCGAGTGCCCGGCCTGCAGCAGGTGGGTCGTGGCGTCGTACGCGCCGACTCCCTGGTCGACCGTGACCAGCGGCGTCGAGCGGTCCGGGTCGCCGTCCACGGTGACCAGCGGCAGGTCGGCGGGGACGTCGGCGAGCGCGTCGGCCGCGGACGAGTTCGGAGCTATCACCACGATCCCGGCCACCCTCTGGTCGCGGTGGCGTTCGACGGCGGCTGCTATCGACTCGCGGTCCAGCACCTTGACCCTGCCGACGCTGACCGCGAACCCGGCCTCCCCCGCCGCCTCCTCGAAGGCGGACAGGAGTGAGGCCGGGCCGTACAGCGTGGAGTTCTGGGCCACGACGCCGATCAACTGCGTCTTGCCGGTGACCAGCGCACGAGCCGCCCTGTTCGGCCGGTAGCCGAGCTCCTTGATGGCGGCCCGGACCCGCAGCCGGGTCTGCTCGCGGACGTTCGGGTGGTCGTTGAGCACACGCGAAACCGTCTGATGGGACACGCCGGCGAGGCGGGCGACGTCGGTCATCGCGGGGTCACGCGTGGTCTTCTGGTCCACGGACGGTCTCCGATCCTTGGTCTAGACCGATGATGTTAGCGATAACACCCGTCAGCCTGGGTTCAGCACGCCCATTGTGACCGCTATTCGAGGCGGAACGTCGCACGTCGGCGCGCGTCGCGGTCGTTTCCGGGCCTGCCGGCGACCAGTCTGCCTCGATCGTGGATGAGATAAGAATCTGCTCCAACATTCAACGAAATCGCCTTGCCGTCCGCGAGCCCGGGAACCCGCCGGAAGCTCGTCGCCCGGCCGTACGCGTCCGTGTCCTCGAACGGGTCGATGCGGACGACGTCACCGTCCACCCGCACGTACCGGTCGGGGAAGTTGACCGACTGCAGCGCGACGGTGCCGGACCCGAGGAGCCCCGGCACGAACCGGAACTGCGAGTCGGCCGGCTCGCGGACGTTGCCGTCGACCCGCAGCACGTACTCGTAGTGCCGCACGAACAGCCCGTCCAGCGTGGACAGCCGGGAGATCGGACCGCCCTTGCCCACCGGGACACCGAACGACGGTGTGCCGTCGTCGTTCCAGTGCAACCGCTGCACGCGGGTGTGCCGGTTCGGGTCGAACAGCGGGTCACCGACGATGTCGCGGTAGTCGCGGGCGTGGTAGACCAGCACGTCCATACCGCCGACCGTGGTGAACGAGTTGTGCCCCGGTCCGTACTGGCTCGTGGCCGCGTTCGTCGTGAAGATCGGCTGAGCGGACTTGGTCCACGACCGCGCGTCGAGCAGGTTCGCGTTCTCGTCGGCGGTCAGCAGGCCCATGCAGTAGCGGGCGTCGGTGGCACTCGCGGAGAACGTGACGAACACCCGGCCGTTGCGGATCAGCACCGCCGGTCCCTCGTTCACCCGGAACCCCTGCACCTCCCACGACGCGGTGGGCGTCGCGATGCGGACCGGCGTGGTCTTCAACGCCAGTGGCGAGGCCATCTCGGCGATGTAGAGGTTGGTGCCGGAACCGACGGCCGGATCGTTCTGCGCCCACAGGAAGTAGCGCTTGCCGCGATGCGCGAACGTGGTGGCGTCGAGTGTGAACGTGTCCAGGTGCGTGACGATCTGACCGCGCAGCACCCAGCCGCCCTCACGCGGGTCGGCGTTGGGCGACTCCAGCACGTAGGTGCGGATGCGGAACGGCTCGTCCTTGTCACCAGCGGCGAAGTAGACGTACCACTTGCCGTCGATGCGGTGCAGCTCCGGCGCCCAGATGTAGCCGCCCATCTTGCCGGACGTCGGCCGGCGCCAGATCGTCCGTTCCCGCGCCACCGACAGACCGTCCAGAGTGGACGCGCCGCGCACCACGATCCGGTCGTACTCCGGCACGGATCCGGTCAGGTAGTACATGCCGTCGGTCGGCGGCGTGATGAACGGGTCGGCGCGCTGCTCGACCAGCGGGTTGCGGGTCGGCAGCTCGGCAACGGGCTCAGCGGCTGACACCGACGCCGAACCGGCGAGCGACAGCGTTCCGGTGGCGGCGAGGACACCGCCCGTGCCCAGCAGCAGGGATCTGCGGTCGATCACTTGCGGCTCCTGTCCTTGACGCGGAAGACCGTGATGGAGTTCGGCGGGAACGTGTAGGTGAAGGAGGTGCGCACGCTCACCTGGCTCGTGCGCGGCTTGATCGGCTGGGCGAACTCGGTGTTCACGTCGTCGGGACGCCCCTGCAGGGTGGTGACCCGCGCGGTCGACGCCACCGGCATGCCCAGGTCGATCGAGGTGCGGGCGGCGTTGTCCTGGGCGTTGACGACCTTGACGATCAGCTCGCCGGTCGCGAGGTCGCGGGTGACCACCTGGCGAAACGGTTCGACGCGCGAGTCGTCGTCGAACTCGCCCCACTTCTGCCCGTCGAGGAACAGCGAGACCTTGCGGCCGCGCACCTCGACCCGCACGTCGTAGGTGCGGCCCGTTTCGACGCTGGTGTTGTTGGTGATCAGCGTGCTCTTGCCACCGCCGACCGCCTTCTCCACGGCCGACTGGGTGTTGTTCCAGCCGCCGAGGTTCCACCAGTAGTAGTTGCCGGTGTCCTGGACGCCGAACGCGACGAGGAAGCCCTCCCGGCCGGACTGCTTGGTGGCCTTGAGGTTCAGCGTGTAGTCGCGCCAGTTCTTGTCGCCCGCGGTCACCAGGGTGTTCTCGGCGGCCACGTCGGACTGGACGTAGGCGCCGTTCACGACGTTCCAGGCGCCCTTGCCGGTCTTGGTCCACTGCGCGTCAGTACCGGAGAAGTCGTCGCCGAACAGCTGCTGCCCGGCCGCACTGGTGACGCGAACATCGTCGTAGGAAGCCGCGGTCGCCCACGTCGACAGCCCGATCGCGCCCGTGATCGGCGCCTGGGTGGACGGCGTGGCGGACGCGGTGCTCGGCACGACCTGGTCGCCCACGTTGTTCATGAACAGCTTCTGGGTCTCGTAGCTCGCCGAGCCCCACGACGCGTGGTTGTTGAACCAGATCATGTCCGGCTTCCACTGCACGTAGTCCTCATTGGACAGCAGCGGTGCGTACGAGGCGAGCTTCACCACGTCGGCGTTGCGTTCCAGGCCGGTCATGTACGCGGCTTCGCTCAAAGCGTTGAAGTACTTGTTGTCCAGGGAGGCGTACTCGCCGAGGAACACCTTGGGACCGTTGCGGTCGTAGGAGTCGTAACGGCTGTTGTTCTCCAGGAACCACGACGGGCTGTTGTAGTAGTGCTCGTCGACCATCTTCACGCCGGCCTGCTTGTTGAGCTGCCACAACCGGTCGAACGTGCCGCCGGTGTCGTCGGGACCGGAGTTGCCCACGACCGTGACGTCGGGGTACTTGGCGTTGATGGCCTTGCGGAACTCGGTGAAGCGGGCGAAGTACTCGTCCGGCAGGTTCTCCTCGTTGCCGACCGAGAGGTGGGTGAGCTTGAACGGCTCGGGGTGCCCCATCTCGGCGCGCTTGCGGCCCCAGGCCGAGTCGGTGGGCCCGTTCGCGAACTCGATCAGGTCGAGCGTGTCCTGGATGTGCCGCTGCAGCAGCGCGGGGTCGTTCGTGGCGCGGTTCTGGCCGCAGCCGGTGACCAGCGCGGGCACGACGGGCAGCGGCATCGCGCCGACGTCCTCGGCGAACTGGAAGTACTCGTAGTAGCCGAGGCCGTAGGACTGGTTGTAGCCCCAGAAGTTCCAGTTCGTGGCGCGCTGCTCGACCGGGCCGATCGTGTCCTTCCACTGGTACGAACGGCGGCGCTCGTACCCCGGAGCGTCGTAGCCGTAGTGGCTGCCGGTGTTGACCAGGCAGCCGCCGGGGAACCGCACGAAGCCGGGCTTCAGCGCGGCGATCTTCTCGGCGAGGTCGCGGCGCAGGCCGTGACCCTTGAACGTGTCCTGCGGCAGCAGGGAGATCATGTCCAGGCTCAGGGTTCCGGTGCCGCCACCGGTGACCAGCAGCCTGCCGGTCGTCGTCGACTTGCCGGCGCGGACGGTGCCGGTGTAGCGGGCCCAGCCGTCGCCGCGGACCTGGATCTTCACCGCGTCACCCAGCGGGGTGCCCGCCGGATCGGTGATCGTGGCTGTCAGCGCGGTGGCCGGCTGATCGGTGCGGGCCCAGACCGAGAAGTCGTAGCGCCGGCCCTCCTGCACCGCGATGCCGGAGTTGTAACCCGAGTTGATGACGCCCGCGGGCAGGCCGAGCTTGAGGTAGCGGCGGTTGCGCTCGTTCATCCGGCCGCCGTCGTCGATCACATCTACGGTGCCGCTGTGTGGTGCCCACGAGGTCAGGCTGTTGTACGACGCGTTGTCGGCCTTGTCGTACTCGAACGAGCGGTTCTGCACGAGCTCGGCGTAGAGGCCACCGTCGGCGGCCCGGTTGATGTCCTCGAAGAAGACGCCGTACATCGTGTCGTCGATCGACGCGCCCTTCTTCGTGGCGTCGACCTTGAGCGTGTAGTCGGTCTCGGCCGCCGCGCCCGAACCGGGGACGGCGGCCAGCAGGGACGCCGCGAGCGCGGCGGACAGCAGAACGTGCCTGGGGGACATTCGTTGGCTCCGGGGCTGTTCGTGGGGCGTTCGCTGCAATAGTGAGCGCTAACATACGATCGCCGTCAGATCAGGTCAACGGTCACAAGTCGTTATGGTCGAAGGCTTGACGGGACTGATGTGAGCGTTCACTCTTGTCCACCTGACAGCCGCGGACACGCGGCCGGGCTCCGCGACACCGTAGTCACCTCGGAGGAATCCCTGTGCTGAAGAAGATCACGACAGCCGCCAGCGTGATCGCGCTGTGCGCGCTGACAGCGTGCGGCTCTGGCTCCGGCGGTGCCGGCACCGGCTCGTCGGGCGACACCATCACGATGGGCTTCGCCCAGGTGGGCGCCGAGAGCGGCTGGCGCACCGCGAACACCAAGTCGGTCCAGGACGAGGCCAAGGCCGCCGGGATCGACCTGAAGTTCTCCGACGCGCAGCAGAAGCAGGAGAACCAGATCAAGGCGATCCGGTCCTACATCCAGCAGAAGGTCAAGGTGATCGCGTTCAGCCCGGTCGTCGAGACCGGCTGGGACACCGTGCTGCTGGAAGCCAAGCGCGCCAACATCCCGGTGATCCTCACCGACCGCGCGATCGACTCGGACGACACGTCGCTGTACAAGACGTTCCTCGGTTCGGACTTCGTGGAGGAGGGCCGCAAGGCCGGCGACTGGATGGTCGCCAACGCCACCGGCCCGACGAACGTCGTGGAGCTGCAGGGCACCACCGGCGCGGCACCCGCGATCGACCGCAAGAAGGGCTTCGAGGAGAAGATCGCCTCCAAGCCCGACATCAAGATCGTCGCCTCGCAGACCGGTGACTTCACCCGCTCCGGCGGCAAGCAGGTCATGGAGGCGTTCCTCAAGTCCCAGCCGAAGATCGACGTCGTGTACGCGCACAACGACGACATGGGCCTGGGCGCGATCGAGGCGATCAAGGCCGCCGGCAAGGTGCCCGGCAAGGACATCAAGATCATCACCGTCGACGCGGTCAAGGACGGCATGACGGCGCTGGCCAACGGCGAGATCAACTACATCGTCGAGTGCAACCCGTTGCTGGGCAAGCAGTTGATGGAGCTGGCCAAGAAGGTCGTCAAGGGCGAGGAGGTGCCCGCGCGAGTCGTGACCGAGGAGGGCACGTTCACGCAGGAGCAGGCCAAGACCGCACTCCCCCAGCGCCAGTACTGATCTCACAGACCGCGGGGCCCGCCACCCACTGCGCATCCGGTGGCGGGTCCCGCACCCCAGCATCGACCAGCGATCCACAGACTGCGGGGCCCGCCGTCCTCTCCATCATCCCGGCGGCGGGTCCCGCACCCCAAGCGACGAAGGCTCCCGCCATGACCGAGTCACCGCCGCCAGTGGTCGAGATGCGAGGCATCAGCCTCGCATTTCCTGGCGTGAAGGCGTTGCAGGACGTCGACTTCCGGCTGTTCCCCGGCGAAGTGCACGCCCTCATGGGCGAGAACGGCGCCGGCAAGTCCACCCTGATCAAGACGCTGACCGGCGTGCACACCCCGGACAGCGGCACGGTGCTGCTGGCGGGTGACACCGTCGCGTTCACGAACCCCGGCGACGCCCAGCAGGCCGGGATCAGCACGGTGTACCAGGAGGTCAACCTCTGCGCGAACCTCACCGTCGCGGAGAACATCCTGCTGGGCCGCGAACCCCGCAAGCTCGGCGGCATCGACTTCAAGGCCATGCGCACGCAGGCCGCCGCGGTGCTCGCGCGAATCGGCGTGCACATCGACCCGGCGTCGGTGCTCGAGTCACATCCCATTGCCGTGCAACAACTCGTGGCCATCGCCCGCGCGATCGCCGTCGACTGCCGCGTGCTCGTGCTGGACGAACCGACGTCGAGCCTGGACGCGGGCGAGGTCGCCGAGCTGTTCCGGATCATGCGGGTGCTGCGCGACGAGGGCGTGGCGATCCTGTTCGTGTCGCACTTCCTCGACCAGGTCTACGAGATCGCCGACCGGATGACGGTGCTGCGCAACGGAGCCCTCGTCGGTGAGCACGCGACCAAGGAGCTCGACCGCCGTGCGCTCATCGCGGCCATGATCGGCCGCGAACTCGGTGCGCTGGAAGCGATCGAGGACGCCAGCGAACACCGAACCGCGTCCGGTCCGGTGCTGGTGCGCGCGGAAGGACTCGGACGGAAAGGTGCCATCGCACCGTTCGACCTCGACATCCGCGCGGGCGAAGTGGTCGGGCTGGCCGGGCTCCTCGGTTCCGGCCGCACGGAGATGGCACGACTGTTCTTCGGTGCGGACAAGGCGACCGAGGGCAAGCTGCTCGTCGACGGCGCACCGCTGCACCTGCGCGGGCCGCGCTCGGCGATCGCAGCTGGGATCGCGTTCTGCTCGGAGGACCGCAAGGGCGAAGGCCTCGTCGCGGACCTCAGCATCCGCGACAACCTCGTGCTGGCCATGCAGGCCGCACGCGGGTGGAGCCGCCCGGTGCCGCGCCGCGTCAAGGACCACCTCGTCGAGAAGTACCTGGCGGCGCTGGACATCCGGCCCGCGAACCCGGACGCGCTGGTGCGCACCCTCTCCGGCGGCAACCAGCAGAAGGTGTTGCTGGCCCGCTGGCTCGTCACCGAACCGCGGCTGCTGATCCTCGACGAGCCGACGCGCGGCATCGACATCGGCGCCAAGGCCCAGATCCAGCAGCTGGTCGCCGACCTGGCCCGGAAGGGGATCGCGGTCGTCTTCATCTCGGCGGAGCTGGAGGAGGTGCTGCGGCTCAGCGACCGGCTCGTCGTGATGTCGGATCGCCGTGTCGCGGGTGAACTGGACGCCGCG
>JAVXWK010001088.1:0-4079 GCA_032230575.1 Pseudonocardiales bacterium
CCACAACTACGCCGAGATGAAGGCGGAGCTGGACAAGACGGTCACCGCGCACCCGAACCTGGTGCGGCTCTCCAGCATCGGCAAGTCGTTCCAGAACCGCGACCTGTGGATGCTGAAGATCAGCAACAACCCCGCGGTCGACCAGGCCAAGCCCGAGGTGATCATCACGTGCAACCAGCACGCGCGTGAGCACCTGACCGTCGAGATGTGCCTGCACTTCATCCAGCGCCTGACCGACGGCTACGCGACCAACTCGGCGCTGAAGGCACTCGTCGACTCCCGCGAGATCTGGGTCGTCCCCAGCGTCAACCCGGACGGCGCCGAGTACGACATCGCGACCGGATCGTTCCGCGGCTGGCGGAAGAACCGGCAGGGCAACGGCACCGACCTGAACCGCAACTTCGGCTACAAGTGGGGCTGCTGCGGCGGTTCCAGCGGTAGCAGCACCTCGGACACCTACCGCGGCACGGCGGCGTTCTCCGCACCGGAGACCACCCGCATCCGCGACTTCGTGAACTCCCGTGTGGTCGGCGGCGTCCAGCAGATCAAGACGAACATCGACTTCCACACGTTCTCCGAGCTGGTGCTGTGGCCGTTCGGCTGGACGACCAACAACACCGCGCCCGGCCTGGACGCCAACGAGGAGCGGGCATTCCGCACCCTCGGCCAGCAGATGGCCGCCACCAACGGCTACACGCCGGAGCAGTCGAGCGACCTCTACATCACCGACGGCACCATCGACGACTGGATGTGGGGCCAGTACAAGATCTGGTCCTACACCTTCGAGATGTACCCGAGCAGTGGCGGGCTGAACGGCTTCTACCCGCGTGACACGGTCATCGCCGCCCAGACCACCCGCAACGACAAGGCGACCGACCTGTTCCTGCAGTACTCGGACTGCGTGAAGCGGGTCATCGGGCAGACCTGCTGACCGCCCTGCTGATCCGGTCCAGCGCCTGATCGATCTCCTCAGGAGTGACGAAGTAGTGCGGGGAGGCCCGCACTACTTCGTCCAGGCCCCGCCTGGTCATGTCGATCATCGTCGACCCGCGCTGGGACACCGTCACCGCGACGTCGTCGGCCCACAGCCGGTCCTTGACCTCCATCGCCGGCACACGCTCCGACGTGAAGGTGACGATGCCCGACTGCCGTTCGCCGAGGTCCTGCACGGTGACGCCGTCGATCGACCGCAGCCCCTCGCGCAAGCGCTTGGCACGGTCCGCGACCTCGGCCTCGATCACGTCCAGCCCCTTGTCCAGGGCGTAGCGCGCGGCCGCGATCAGGCCGAGCCTGTCCGCGATGCTGCACTCCCACAGCTCGAACACCCGAGCGTCGTCGCGCAG
Organism: Pseudonocardiales bacterium; assembly: GCA_032230575.1. GTDB lineage: Bacteria > Actinomycetota > Actinomycetes > Mycobacteriales > Pseudonocardiaceae > Lentzea. The sequence continues at coordinate 1,344 of JAVXWK010001088.1, forward strand.
CTCGTACTCCATCGGCCCGGTCCACACGCCGCTGTGCAGGTCCACCAACCGCGGGTGGAGCCTTTCCCGCACCTCGTCGCGCACGACCAGAGCGCCCGTGCCGCGCGGTCCGCGGAGCCACTTACGACCTGTACACGCCAACATGTCGTAGTCGAGGCCCCGCAGATCGAGCTGCCCGGTCGACTGGCAGGCGTCGAGCAGCACCAGAGCACCAGCGGCACGCGCGGCCGCGGTGATCTCGTTGACGGGATTGACCAAGCCGCCGTTCGTGGGAACGTGGACGAGCGAGATCAGCTTGACTCGGTTGTCAAGGTTCAGGGCGTCGACATCGACCTGTCCGCTGACGTCGGACGGAATGACTTCGACGACCGCCCCGGCCTCCGCCGCACGACGCAGCACCGGGATCGCATTGCCACCGTATTCGACCTCGGTGACGAGAATTCTGTCGCCGGCCGACAGGGGCACCGCGTCGAACGCCGCCAGCCAAGATCGAGTTGCACTGTCCGTGAAGGCGACCTCGGACGGGTGACACCCGAACAACTCAGCGAGCACCCCGTAGCCCGCCTCCAGGTCATCACGGCGTTCCGCGGCCGCACGGTAGCCGCCGATCTCTGTTTCTCGGCGAAGATGGCTGATGACCTCGTCCACGACGGGAGCGGGCGGGATCGACGAACCGGCGCTGTCCAAAAAGATCAGGTCGCTCACTCGCTCGACTCTGCCACTATCGAGGACATGGGGGATCGCTCGTTCGGGTACAGCGCTCAGGTCCGGCCGTTCGTATGGGTCTTCCTCGTGCTGACACCCGTGGAAATCCTGCTCGTCGACCTGCTCGTGCCGTGGTTCTGGCTGCGCGCGGTGCTGCTCGCGTTCGGGCTGCTGAGCGCGCTGTTGCTCGCCTGGCTGCTGTGGATGCTCTACAAGTTCAAGCACGAGATCGACGACGAGTACCTGTGGCTGCGGTACGCGCGCGAGTTCGAGTACCGGATCCCGCTCAGAGCGATCGAGAACGTCACGCAGGGCATGACAAGCCGGTCGCTGAACAGGACGCGGTCCGTTGTGGACGGAACCCTCGTGCTGGAGATCTCCAACTCCACCAACGTTCGCGTGCAGCTGAACGAACCGCGGGAGATCGACCTCGGCCGGCGTGGCGCGCACCCCGTCACGAAGATCGAGTTCTGGACCGACGACCCCGACGGCATGGTTCGCGCGCTGCGAAAATAGGCTCAGCGGCATGGTGGAGATCCCCTACGGCAAGCGCATGCGGCCGCGGTACGTGCGGTTCCTGATCATCACGGCGATCGGGATCGCGTTGGTCGCGTTTGCCCTGGACATCCCGTGGCTGCTCATCACGCTGATCGTGCTCGGTGTGCTGAACGCCGTCGTGTGTGTGGGCGCTCTCTACGTGCTGTATCGCCAGCCGCACACCATCACGGAAGACGAGCTGCGGCTGCGGCAGCTCGGCTTCTTCGACTGGCGCATCCCGGCCTCGGACCTCGCGACGGCCCAGGTCGCCGAGCGTTCGCACAAGGGCCAGCGCAGCGTCGAGGTGATCGGTGACGCCCTGGTCATCCAGTCGCTGACCAAGACGAACGTGTCGGTGCCGTTCCGCGAGCCGCAGCTGATCGATCTCGGCAAGACGGGCGCCAAGCGGGTCAAGCGGGTCGACTTCTGGGCGGACGACCCGGAGCAGGCCGTCCGCGAGATCAACCGCGTGACTACTTAGGCTCCCACTTCTCGAGGTTCCACCACGGACCCCAGGCCAACGCGCCGTAGGAGTTCGGGTCGACCACGGGCTGGTAGCCGTTCCACGAGTCGCGCATCACGTACGCGTGCTCGGGGAAGACCAGCACGACCATCGACGGCGCCGCGACGAACGCCTGCTGGAAGAGCTTGTACGCCACCGCCCGCTGCGCCGGGTCGATCAGCTTGCGCCCGTTCTCCAGCGCCGCGTCGGCCGCCGGGCTGCCCTGACCGCGCAGGTCGTAGAGCATCAGATCGGGGTCGAACGGCGAACCCTCGCCGTACAGCAGCGCATCAGCACCCATCCGCGGCCGGATCGCCTCCCACGACAGCCCGGCGAGCTGCACGTCCACCCCCACGGCCCTGGCATCGGCCGCGAACGCCGTGGCGAGGTCCGCGCGCAGGTCGTCACCCAGCGGGTACATCAACGTGAACCTGGCGGGCACGCCGTCCTTGGCGCGGATGCCGTCCCCGCCCACGACCCAGCCGGCGACGTCGAGCTGCCGCGCGGCCTCGGTCTTGTCGTAGCGGAACTTCGCGGTCGGGTCGAACTCCTCGGCCAACGCGTCCGGCACCGGCGTGTACCCGATCGTGCCCTTGCCGTCGAGCAGGTTGTCGATCATGCCCTGGCGGTTCGTGGCGTAGTTCAGCGCCAGGCGGATGGCGGCGTTGCCGGTGACCGCGTTGGCCGCGGGCAGCCGCACGGCGCGGTAGTCGGCGCTGCGGTGGTACTGCACCTGCAGACCGGACTTGTTGGCGAACGGCGCGACGATCTTGGGCGGCAGCACCGTGCCGTCGAACTCGCCGTCCTGCATGCGGCGCGCGCGCTGGTTGTCGTCCGTCACGAACACGACGGTCAGCTTCTTGACCTTGGGCGCGCCGCCGAAGTACGTCTCGTTGGCGTCCAGCAGCAGCCGATCGCCCTTCTTCCACTCGGTGACCTTGTACGGGCCGGTGCCGACGGGCTGGCCGTCCGGTTTGGCCTGCTCACTGGGC
>JAVXWK010001121.1:0-15170 GCA_032230575.1 Pseudonocardiales bacterium
GGAGCGGGCCAAGTTCGTCCAGCCGCCGACCGAGGACGAGTTCAAGGTCATCGACGTCGTCACCAGCACGGCCGAGCAGCTGAACACGACTGCGGCCGCGGTGTCGTTGGCATGGCTCAAGGCGAAAGGATCAGTGCCGATCATCGGCGCGCGAAGGCTGGAGCACCTCACCGGCAACCTCGAGGAGGTCACGCTCACCGAGGAACAGCTGAAGGCCCTCGACGACGTGTCCCGGCCGAGCCTCAACTACCCCGCACCGCTGCACGGCGAGCTCAGGGCGATGCTGCAGTTCGCTGGCACGACGGTCGACGGCGAACCGTCGGAGATCTACCCGCCGCTGCTGCAGAGCGCCACGCGGTACTGAAGGTGGAGCCTGCTCCACCTGATCAACGGCAGCGTGCGTGACTGTGCCGGCAAACGAAAATTGAAAACCTCTCCACAGAAGAACGAAGGGGAGGCACAGGATGAAGAAGACGCTGGTAGGAGTGCTGGCCGCGGCCATGTTGTTCACTGGAACGGCAATGGCCGCGCCTGCCGAGGCCAACAGCACGCAGAAGCAGCTCGACGGGCTCACCAAGCAGCACAAGTTCCCGGCCGCGCTCGCGACGACCACCGACGCCAACGGCAGGACTACGCACCAGACCTCGGGCACCGCCGAGCTGGACAAACGCGTGCCGGTGCCCAGGAACGGCCAGGTCAGGGCGGGCTCCAACACCAAGACGTTCGTGGCCGCGGTTGTCCTGCAACTGAACGCGGAGGGCAAGATCGAGCTCGACGTGCCGGTCACCAAGTACCTGCCGAACGCGATCCAGGACAACCGAATCACCGTCCGGCAGCTGCTGAACCACACCAGCGGGCTCGCGAACTACACGCAGTACATGGGGCTCGACAAGTTCGAGGAGCAGCGACACCGCTACTACGAGCCGCGCGAGTTGCTCGACATCGCCAACGCGCACGAGCCGACCGGCCAGCCGGGCGAGAAGTTCAAGTACAGCAACACGAACTACGTCCTGCTCGGCCTCATCGTCCAGAAGGTCACCGGCCGCCCGGTCGTCGAGAACATCGACCAGCGGATCATCCGCAAGCTCGGCCTCAAGGACACCTACTGGCCCGCTCAGGGTGAGCAGACGATCCGGGGCAAGCACCCGCACGGATATGCCAAGACCGGCAACGGGATCGAGGACGTCACCGAGCTCGACCCCTCGTGGGGCTGGGCGGCCGGGCAGATCATCTCGACCACGAAGGACCTCAACACCTTCTTCAGCGCGCTCGTCAACGGTGATCTGGTGCCCGAGCAGCAGCGCAAGGAGATGCAGAAGACCGTGGACACCAAGGGCGAGATGTGGCCGGGCGCGGAATACGGCCTCGGCATCGCCAGCACGCCGCTGAGCTGCGGCGGAAAGTACTGGGGCCACGGCGGCGACATCCCCGGCTACGAGACGCGCGGTGGTGTCAACGCACAAGGCAAGGCGTTCTCCGTTGCTGTCACCGCACTTCCGGGCACCATGCAGAACACGCCCGAGGAAGCACAAACAGCACACCAGGCGGTTCTGGCCACTGTGGACACCGCGCTCTGCGGGAAGTGATCAGTCGCGGGCGTACCGGAGCACCCAGAGCATGTCCTGCTCGGACACCGGTCCGTCCGCGACACACGCCAACAGCCAGTCGGTCAACGAGTCCGCACTGATGCCCGCCCCGATCAGCACCAGCTGAGTCGGGGTGTCGGCAACTCGCGTGAACGAGACGTACGAACCAACGGTGTGCAGCATGAACGTGCCGAGCGGAAACCGCACAAAACCCTTGGCGCGGAACAACCCCTCGGGCCGCGCCTGCAGAAAGTCCATGAACAGCTTGGGGTGCAACGGATCAGCAGACTCGAACGTCACGCTGTCGTACAAGGCGTGGGCGTGCGAGGAGTGGTCTTCCAGGTCGTCGAACGACAGCTGGCGAGGCCCCAGATCCGGCGGCCGCACCTCGAACAGCAAGGACGGATCGATCCGCCCGTAGGAAACAGGCAGCACCGGCACCGAGCAAGCAAGCGTCGGCAACGACGAGACCCGGTCGACCTTGTTCAGCACCACCAGATCAGCCAACGCCAGCGAGCGATCCAGATCGGGCACGGCACCGAACTCCACGGCGTCCACCACGTAGATCAACCCGCCGTAGGAAACCCCGGGCGCCTGCAACACCATCCGCACCAACACTGCCGGCTCGGCCAGCCCGGACGCCTCGATCACGATGACGTCCAGGTCCGCCGAGGCCAGCTTGGTCAGCATCCCATCGAGCTCTGAACCGTCCACCGCGCAGCACAGGCAGCCGTTCGACAGCGACACCATCGAGTCGACCTGGGCCGACACGGCGAACGCGTCGATGTTGATCCGCCCGAAGTCGTTCACCACGACGCCGATCCGTGTGCCGCCTGACGTGCGCAGCAGGTGGTTCAGCAGGGTGGTCTTGCCGGAACCGAGGAAGCCGGCGAGCACGACGACGGGGATCACGGCCGTTCAGGCTACTGAACCAGCCCGATGGTCTTCTCCAGCACCTCGTCCACCGGCAGGTCGGACCCACCGGGGTAGATGATCAGCTGGGAGACCCCGAGATCCTCGTACTCGCGCACGACGGACGCGTCCAGCGGAACGGTCGCGATGATGTTGATCTCCAACGCACCCAGCGCGTCCGACCGCGAGGTGATCGCCGACAACCGCCGCAGCCGCTTCAGATTGGCCGCGGTCTCCGCGGGCGAGCCGATGCCGAGCCACGCGTTGCCCCTCGTCAACGCCCGACGCAGCGCCGCATCACTGGCCCCGCCAATGGCGATGCGCGCGGAAGAAGGCCGCGGATGTGCGTCAACGCCAGAGAAAGACACGTATTTGCCGCTGAAAGACGGCTCAGGCAAATGCCACAACGCACGCATCGCGTCGATGTACTCGTCCGTGCGCCGCCCCCGATCCGCGAACGGCACCCCGACGGCCGCGAACTCCGGCTCCAGGTACCCGGTCCCGACGCCCAGCGTGAACCGCCCACCGCTCAGCACGTCCAGCGACGCCACCTGCTTGGCCAGCACCACCGGGTTGCGCTGCGGCAGGATCACGATCCCGGTCCCCAGCTCCAGCCGCGACGTCAGCCCGGCCACGAACCCCAGCCCGACCAGTGGATCCAGCATCGGCTGGTCCGGTTCAGCCGGCGAGGCATCGATGCGCGGCGACGGCAGCACCACGTGCTCCACCGCCCACCAGGATCGATAGCCGAGCGACTCCACCAGTGTCGCCAGCCGGCGAGTTTCCTCAGGCGAGACCGAGTCGCCCGCGTTGAGTCCTTGCACCCCCATGTCCATGATCACGTCAACGGTCCTGTGACGCCGGTCATTCCCGAGAAACCCAGGTATCAGTGCAACGGATCAGCACTCAATTACATCTGAAGGGGCAAGAAGGGGGTGGAGGGTGACCGAGTTCGTTGCTGCCGCGCTGGCGTTCCCGACCATGCTGTTCAGCTTCCTGATGCTCGTCGTGCTGGCGTACTGGCTCACCGCGGCGCTGATCGGCATGGATCATCTCCACGCCCCGGTGCTGCCGATCTCGATCTCCATGTTCGTGCTGATCACGTGGTTCGCCGCGCTGGTCGGCACGGTGCTGACGCCGGAGGGCAAGCTCCGCTACGTCGTCCTCGCCGGGGCGGTGCTCGTCGGCGCGCTCATCACCAAGATCCTCAGCCTCCCGCTCAGGACCTGGACGAGGCCCGAGAAACCCGCTTCCCGCAACGACTTCGTGGGCCGCACGGCGATCGTGAGGACGACGCGGGTCACTGAGAACTACGGACAGGCCGAGGTGACCGCCGACGACGGTGGCACGGCTGTCGTGCAAGTGCGAGCAGCACAGAGCACCGAACTGACGGCGGGACAGACCGCGCTGATCTTCGACTACGACACCGAGGGCGAGTTCTTCTGGGTCGTGGACATCACCACAGGGGGCTGACATGGGTGCGATCTCAACGGGGTTGCTCGTGCTGATCGCCGGGATCGTCGTCGTGCTGATCTTGGCGACGATCACGCTGAGCAGGTTGTTCAAGAAGTGCGAGCAGGGCAAGGCGCTGATCGTCTCGAAGATGCGCAAGGTCGACGTGACCTTCACCGGCACAGTCGTACTACCCGTGCTGCACAGATGCGAGACGATGGACATCTCGGTGAAGACCATCGAGATCCGCCGGGCCGGCAACGAAGGCCTGATCTGCAAGGACAACATCCGCGCGGACATCCGCATTACCTTCTTCGTGCGGGTCAACAAGACCGTCGAGGACGTCATCAAGGTCGCGCAGGCGATCGGCACCGAGCGCGCGAGCCACGAGGCCACGCTGCAGGAGCTGTTCAACGCCAAGTTCTCCGAGGCGCTCAAGACCGTCGGCAAGCAGCTGGACTTCGTTGATCTGTACACGCACCGCGACGAGTTCCGAGACCGGATCGTCCAGGTCATCGGCACCGACCTCAACGGCTACAGCCTCGAGGACGCGGCCATCGACTACCTGGAGCAGACGCCGCTCAAGCAGCTCGACCCGGCGAACATCCTGGACGCGCAGGGCATTCGCAAGATCACCGAGCTGACCGCGATCGAGCACGTCAAGACCAACGAGTTCACCCGCAACGAGGAGAAGGAGATCACGCGCCAGAACGTCAGCGCGCGTGAGGCGATCCTCGAGCTCGAACGTCGTCAGGCCGACGCGGAGATCCGGCAGAAGCGCGAGATCGAGACCGCCCGCGCGCAGCAGGAAGCGGAGACGCAGAAGGTCCAGGCCGAGGAACGGCTCAAGGCCAACACCGCGTTCATCCGCACCGAGGAACAGCTCGGCATCCAGACCGAGAACAAGGCCCGCGAGATCGCCGTCGCCGAGAAGAACCGCGAGCGCGTGATCGCCGTCGAGACCGAGCGCATCGAGAAGGACCGCCTGCTCGAGGTCATCGCCCGCGAACGCGAGACGTCGCTGCGCATGATCGAGAAGGACAAGGAGCTCGAGCACGAACGGCGCGCCATCGCCGACCTGGTGCGCGAGCGGGTCGCGGTCGAGAAGACCGTGGCCGAGCAGGAGGAGAACATCAAGCGCCTGCGTGCGGTCGAGGAGGCCGAGCGCGAGCGCCAGCAGATCGTGATCATGGCGGAGGCCGAGGCGCAGCAGTCGCTCGTCAAGGACATCAAGGCCGCCGAGGCCGCAGAACAGTCGGCGCAGCACAAGGCCCGCGAGGAGGTCGTGCTCGCCGAGGCCCGCAACCAGGCCGCCGAACTGGACACCCGCTCCAAGATCCGTCTCGCGGAGGGTACGCAGGCCGAGGCCGCGGCGAAGGGTCTCGCGGACGCGATGGTCAAGGAACGCGACGCCGCCGCGTCCGAGGCGCTCGGTCGCGCCGAGGCCGTCGTCGACCGCGAGAAGGCCCTGGCCGACGCGCTGGGTATCAAGGAACGCCTCAAGGGTGAGGCGGAAGGCCTGTCGCACAAGGCAGAGGCGATGGCCGCGCTCGACACCGCGACCCGCGAGCACGAGGAGTACCGGCTGCGTCTCGAGGCCGAGAAGGAGATCAGGCTCAAGGGCATCGACGTGCAGCGCCAGATCGCCGAGGCCCAGGCCGTGGTCCTCGCGGCCGGGCTGGAGAAGGCCGACATCGACATCGTCGGTGGCGACACGATGTTCTTCGACAAGATCGCCAGTGCCATCACGGCGGGCAAGCAGGTCGACAGCTTCGTCGGCAACTCCGACGTCGTGCAGGCGTTGGGCGCCAAGTGGATGGACGGCACGTCGAACTTCCCGGAGGACCTGACCAAGATCCTCAGCTCGTTCACCACGGGTGACGCGCAGAACCTGGCCGCCGCTCTGGCCCTGACCCAGATGGCCAAGGTCAACGGGCAGAACGCATGACCCAGCTCGACGCCGGCACGTACGAGGTGCTGCGGGCGAGGCTGGCCGAACAGGCCACCGAGCTCGCCCGCGGCACCGAGGCGCTGAACACCCAGCGCGTCGAGACGTTCGGCAGCACCGCGCTGGAACTCCTGTCCACCGAACGGATCCGCACCGAGAACAACTGCGTGCCACGCGACATCGTGCCGCTCGGCGACGAGATGTTGTTCGGCTACAACGTGTTCATGGGCCTCAAGCCCGAGACGACGGTCAACGACGTCTTCGCGGTCCACGGCAAGGACTTCGCCGCGGTCGAGGCGCCGTTTCTGAAGGACCCGAAGTTCGTCAACGACTTCGCCGAGCTCTACCGGTACTACCGCGAGACCCGGCTGCTGCAGCTGCGGATCGTCGAGTCGCGGCTGCTCGCGGTGTTCCAGACCGGCGCGCGGATCGAGGACATCCGCGTGCTGCGCTGGGACATCGCGGTCGACGGCACGGTCACGTACGTCGACAACCGCGGCGACCGCGACCACGTCTTCCCGCCCTCGCACGACGTCACGTGGGTCGAGACCACCCGTGAGCAGCACGTTCTCGGCCGGCACCCGCACATCGCCATCGAGAACGAGGTCTTCGTCGAGACGGTCGGCGGCACGCTGACCGTCAAGATCGAGAACAACACCGAGGTCGGCCAGGGCATCTACGAGGAGCCCGTCGACGAGCCGTTGCAGAGCCTCGCGGACGCCGACGTGCACTACGCCCGCGTCGGCCCGTTGATCCTGCTCAGGATCCGCCCGTACAACGAGACCGTCTGGCGGCACCTGGTCTTCAACACGCGCACCAGGACGGTGGCGAGGCTCGACGGCATCGGCCAAGCGTGCCAACGGCTTCCCGAGGATCAGGGGATCATCTTCCCCGGCGGCTACTACCTCGTCACGGGTGCGGACAAGACGTTCGACGTCGACACCGACGAGCTGGAGTTCGAGCGGGTCGTCAGGTCGGCGAACGGCGAGGACGTGCTGTTCGTCTACCACGCCCGCCGCGAGGGCCGCAGCTTGTTGTTGCCCTACAACGTGATCCGCAAGGAAGTCGCGACGCCGATCACCTGCCACGGCTACTCGCTCTTCGCCGACGGCACGCTGGTGGTCTTCCGCGAGACCAGCACCGAAGCCGTCCGCGTGCACCCGATGCAGGTCTGGCGCACGCCGTTCGTGGTCGACGAGGTGCTGCCGGAGCAGGCAGGCCCGCTCGCCCGCATCGGCAACGCCGAACTGGTCCGCGGCATCTCGGACTGCCTGTCGATCACGCGGATGAGCGCGGAGATGACCCCGAGCGCGCCGGTGTTCGAGGGCCTGATCGCGCTGTGCACCAGGGTGATCGACGGCGTGCACTGGCTCGACGAGCTGGGGCTCAAGCAGGACGTCCAGGCCGTCCGTGCCACGGCTGAACAGGTGCTGGACGAGTTCGAGGCAGTCCGCACGCTCACGGAACACGCTGCTCAGCAACTCCACGAGGCTGCCGAGAAGCTCGCCTCACTCATCCGGCTTGCCAGGTCGGCGTCTCCGAAGAGCGCCGACGAGTGGGTGCGGCTGCTGGCCGATCTCAGGTCCGCGCAGGGCCGCCTGATCACGCTCAAGGACCTGAAGTACGTCGACCTCGAAGAGATCGACCGCCGCGAAGCCGACCTGGTCGAGGAGCTCGGCGCCTCAGCTCGCCGCGCCGTCGCGTTCCTCAGCGGTGAGGGTGCGTTCGCCCAGTACCACGAGGAGATCGAGCAGATCGCGGCCGCGGAGCTGAAGACCGCCGCCGAGGCCAAGCCGTTGCACGAACGCCTGGCGCAGCAGCAGACCGGCCTGGAGGTGCTGACCGAGGTCGTCAGCACCCTCGACGCCGCCGACACGACCACCCGCACGCAGATCCTGGCGAGCATCGGCGAGGTCCTGGCCGCGGTGAACCGGGCACGCGCCACTGTGGACGGTCGCCGGTCCCAGCTGGCGAACGCCGAGGGCAGGGCCGAGTTCGCGGCGGAGTTCGCGCTCCTCGGCCAGGCCATCACGGGCGCGCTGTCGGTCGCGGACAGCCCGCAGCGCTGCGACGACCAGCTCGGACGACTCCTTCTCCAACTGGAGAACCTGGAGTCGCGGTTCGGCGAGTTCGACGACTTCCTCGCCCAGATCGGCGCCAAGCGCACGGACGTCTACGAGGCGTTCTCCGCACGCAAACAGACGCTGCTCGACGAACGTGCGCGCAAGGCCGACAGGCTCGTGCAGTCGGCCGAACGCGTGCTGGGCACGATCCGCCGTCGCGTCGGCAAGCTCACCTCGACCGACGAGATCAACACGTACTTCGCGGGTGACCCGATGGTCGCCAAGATCCGCACCGTGGCCGAGGAGCTCAGAAACCTCGGTGATGTGCGGGCCGACGAGCTCGACGCGGGTCTGCGCGATGCCTGGCAAGAGGGAGGCCGGGCACTGCGCGACCGGGCCGATCTGTACGACGGCGCGTCGATCGTGCTCGGTCGTCATCGCTTCCCGGTGACGACCGAGCCGATGAACCTCACTCTCGTGCCCCGCGACGGCAAGCTGTTCTACGCGGTGACCGGCACGGACTACCGCAGTGAGGTCACCGGTTTCCAGCACACCCGCCAGTTCTGGGACCAGCTGCTGGTCTCGGAGACGCAGGACGTCTACCGGTCCGAGCACCTCGCCGGCTGCCTGCTCGCCGAGGGCCGCGACGACGTGGTGAACGCCGCCGCGGAACGGTACGACGAGGGCTACGAGAAGGGCGTCCACGATCACGACGCCGCGAAGATTCTCGCTGTCCTGCAACGACTCCACGCCGGTGCCGGACTGCTCAGGTATTCGCCGCAAGCCCGTGCGAAAGCCCAGATCTTCTGGTCCGAACAGCCCGAGGAACAACGCGCGGTGTGGACGCGCAAGGCCGAGTCACTGGCCCGCGCCCGCACGATCTTCGGTGGCACGCACGGAATTCCCGAGCTGACCAAGCAGTTCGGCCTGGACGACCTGGCCGGCGAGTACCTGTTCGAGGAACTCGCCTGCGAGCCGAGGGGATTCGTCACCAGCAAGGCCGCCCGCGCGGTGATCGACAGGTTCAAGTCGGTCGTCACCGAGGACCTGCACGACCGCGACCTGATCGAAGCCTGGCTGCACGCGTTCCTGAAGGACGAGGACTGCCCGGAGCTCCCCGAGGTCGTCGCCGTCCTGCTCACCGACCTGCCGCGCTACGACTCCAGCGCCGCCCTGACCGAGTCGGTCACGGGCCTGCTCGGCACGCACCCGCGCGTCAGCAACCAGTCCATGGAGCTCCGTCTGGACGAAACTCTGACCAGGCTGCGCAGGTTCCACGCCGAACAGGTCCCGGCTTTCCGCGCCTACCAACGCCAACGCGATGAGCTGCTCGCCGAGGAGCGCCGGCGCCTGAGGCTCGACGACTACCGCCCGGCGGTGCTGAACACGTTCGTGCGCAACAGGTTGCTGAACGAGGTCTACCTGCCGCTGATCGGCGACAACCTCGCCAAGCAGCTGAACGACGGCACGGGCCTGCTGATGCTGATCTCCCCGCCCGGCTACGGCAAGACGACGCTGATGGAGTACGTCGCGAACCGCCTGGGCATGGTGTTCGTCAAGGTCAACGGCCCGGCACTGGGCAGCGGCGTCACGTCACTCGACCCGGAGGACGCACCGAATGCCACCGCACGCCAGGAGGTCGAGCGCATCAACTTCGCGTTCGCCCTGGGCAGCAACGTTCTGCTGCACCTCGACGACATCCAGCACACATCGCCTGAGCTGCTGCAGAAGTTCATCTCGCTGTGCGACGCACAACGACGTGTTGACGGCGTGTGGGACGGCGAGGCACGCACGTTCGACCTGCGGGGCAAGCGCTTCGCCGTGTCGATGGCGGGCAACCCGTACACCGAGACGGGTCGTGCGTTCCGCGTCCCGGACATGCTCGCGAACCGCGCGGACGTGTGGAACCTCGGCGACGTGCTGTCCGGTCGCGACGCCCTCTTTGCGTTGAGCTACCTGGAGAACGCGAGTGCCTCCAACCCGACGCTCAACGGTGTCGACGTGGAACCGTTGGTGCGTCTGGCGAATGGCGAGAGCGCAAGCCACGAGTACGAAACCGTCGAGCTGGAACGGATGCTGTCCGTGGTCCGGAAGCTGCAACGGGTCCAGGAGGTCGTGCTCAAGGTCAACCAGGCGTACATCTCGTCGGCCGCGAGCGGTGGCGAGTTCCTGTTGCAGGGCAGCTACCGCAACATGAACCGGATGGCCGCGAGGATCGTCCCGGCGATGAACGACGCCGAGGTCGAGGCGTTGATCGACGACCACTACCTCGGCGAGGCCCAACTGCTCGGCACGCGGGCGGAGGCGAACCTCACGAGGTTGCGGGAGCTGAAGAGCTAGTCGTCGCAGTCCAGGTCGAACGTGTCCAGGCCGTGTCCGTCAGGACCGCGCAGGTCGACCGGGTGGAGGTGGTGCTGCTTCAGGAAGTCGCAGAACTCGTCGGTGTCGAACGGCCAGTCCAGGCACCGCTCGAAGTCGTCGTCCCCGAAGTACTTCGAGTCGCAGCGCAGCAGGTCGTACAGGGTCGGCGGACGAGGCTTCGACGGCGGTGCCGAGGAGACCGGCGCCGGTTTGGGCCTGGGCAGCGGCTTGGCGGGCGGCGGCGGAGGCGGTGGTGGCGGAGGGGGCATCAACACCGGACCGACGGCGGAAACGGTGGTGGTGGCGGTCGCGGTGATCATCGGTGGCGGAGGGGGCGGCGGAGCCACCAGGCGGATGTCCACGGGTCTGTCCGGAGGCGCGGCGAACAACGCCGCGACCAGGGCAGCGCCCATCACCGCCACCGCGGCTGCGAAATAGCCGCGGTGTCTGACACCAGTCATCGCTAATGCTCCCCAGGTTCCGCCTGCCCGGTAGCCGCCGTCCCCGTGGAATCGTTGCGCCCGCTAACGGTGTTACGGGCAACGTCTCAACCTGTCTTGTCAGGCCCCGCACCGGTCAGCGAAACACGCAGGACCACCCGCTGCTCACGTTCCATCGCCGCCCGGTAGTCGTTCCAGTCCGGGTGTTCGCCGGAGATCGTCCGGTAGTACTTCACCAGCAGGTCCATGGCTTCCGGCAACGGCACGACGGAGGCGGTCCCGTTGATCTGGATCCACCGCCCGAAGAAGCTGTCCGGCAGCACGCACAGCGACACCCGAGGGTCGCGTAGGACTTGCTTGGTCTTGTAGGCCGTCGCTCGCGTCGAGACGAGCACATCACCGTTGTCGTCCAACGCGACGAGCACCGGCGACATGGCCGGCGTGCCGTCCGACTTCAGCGCGCAGAACACCGCGCGGTGCTGGCTGCGGAGCACTTCCCGTGCCTGGTCCAGGTCCATGGTCTTCATCTTGGCGAGACGGGACGATGTCCGCATGCTCGAGCCGAACGACCCGAACTCCGTGAGCTGGCAGATGTACGCGGACCCGATGATGTGGGTCGCCGGCATCTCCAGCCTCTACCTGCAGTCCCTGCACCCGAAGGCGGTCGCGGGCGTCGTGCAGAACTCCAACTTCAAGACCGATCCGTTCGGACGGCTGCGGCGCACGGCGGACTTCGTGGGACTCGGCGTCTACGGCACGGACGAGGCGATCGAGGCCGCCGCAGCACGGGTGAGAGCCACCCACCGCGGCCTGCGCGGGGTGATCGACGGCAGGACGTTCCGCGTCGACGAGCCGGACCTGCTGCTGTGGGTGCATTGCTCGGAGGTCTACAGCTTCGAGACGGTTCTCGACCGTGCCGGTTATGGGTTAACAGACCGGCAGAAGGACCGGTACTACGCGGAGCAACGCTTCGCGGCGACTCTCGTGGGCCTGCACGCCGACGAGGTACCGGGCTCGAAGCGCGAGATGGAGGAGTACTTCGAGGCCACCAAGCCGATCTTGAAGAGGACCGCCGACTCCGAGTTGATCTACGAATTCCTGCACGGACCGGCGACGCAGGGTGTTCTGCGCCACGGTATGCCCCTCTACAAAGTGCTGGTCGGGCACTTGGCGTACTCGGTGCTGCCCGAGTGGGCAATACAACTGCACGGTCACGCTCCGTACCGGAACGCGACCCTTCGGCTGCGGATGCTGCGCCGAACGGCTCTGCTCATCCCGCCTGGACTGCGCCGGTTGGTCCCGCCGGGCCACATCCGCCGGGCCATCGCGCGAGACGGCCGCGGTGTGACACCCAGTAAGGCTCGGCTCCCGTAGTTGTCACACATCACAGTTGATCATCGCCGCAGGTCCGTAGCATTGCGCACGAATCTGGAACAACCCCTCGGAAGGCCTGTCGTGATCCGTCGTGCTGCGCTCATCACTGCCGTAGCGGTGCTCGCCACCGCCTGTGGGAGCGGTGACACGAGCACAGTCATCGGACGTGCCGACACCGGCAAGCTCACCATCGGCATCCGCTACGACCAGCCCGGCCTGAGTCAGAAGCGCCTCGACGGCCGGTACGTCGGCTTCGACGTGGACGTGGCCAAGTACGTGGCGAGCGAGCTCGGCGTGAAGGACAGCGGCATCACGTTCAAGGAGGCCCGCGGCGCGGCCCGCGAGTCGATGCTGGAGAACGGCCAGGCCGACCTGATCATCGCCTCGTACTCGATCACCGACGCCCGCAAGGAGAAGGTGGGCTTCGCGGGTCCGTACTTCGAGACCGGCCAGGGCCTGCTGGTCCGCTTCACCGAGCAGGCCATCCAGGGCCCCGAGACCCTGAACGGCCGCAAGCTGTGCTCGGTCAAGGGATCCACGTCCGCGCAGAAGGTGAAGAGCGACTACGCCCAGGGCGCGCAGCTCATCGAGTACGGCCAGTACTCGGACTGCGTGATCGCGCTGATGGCCGGCAACGTCGACGCCGTCACGACCGACGAGGTCATCCTCGCCGGGTTCGCCGCCGAGAACCCCGAGCTGCTCAAGCTCGTCGGGAAGCCGTTCTCCAAGGAGCGCTACGGCGTCGGCGTTCCCAAGGGGGACAGCAAGTCCCGTGACGCGGTCAACGAGGCCATCGAGAAGATGATCTCGAGCGGCGAGTGGAAGCGGGCCCTCGAACGCAACGTCGGTCCGTCGGGTTACGAGATCCCGCAGCCACCCCAGATCACCGAGAAGTCCTAAGGCGTGGCGGCGGACTTCGAGGTCCAGGTCGCCCAGTCGAACGCCCAGTCGTAGTAGTCGCCGTCCGCGGCCTGCAGCGGCTGTGAGGACCCCACGACCTCGACCGGGTCACCGACCATCGTGAGGTCGAAGAAGATCTTCGCGTTGGCGCCCGAGAGGTTCGCGCACCCGTGCGAGACGTTCGTGTTGCCCTGAGCGGAGATCGTGCCGTTGTTCTCGTGCACGAACTCGCCGTTCTGCGAGATCAGCACGGCCCAGGTGACCGGGACGTCCTTGTAGCCGAACGTGGCGTTGGACATCTTCCGCGCGGCTTCCTTCTGCTGCACCACGTGGATGCCGTTGCGGGTCTCCCTGCGCTTGTCGCTCTCCGCGCCGTAGGACGCCGGGAAGTCGTTCAGCAGCACGCCGTCGCGGTAGATCTCGAACCGGTGCGTCTGGGTGTTCGCCTTGGCCACCAGCGCGCGGTCCGTGATCTTGAACTGCACGTGGACGTCCTCGGCACCGTACGCGCCACCCCCGAACGGCACGCCGTACACGTTGACGTCGACGGAAACCTCGGTGTTCGGCTTCCAGTACTCACGCGGCCGCCAGTGCGCCTCGCGGTCCGACAACCAGGCCCAGGCGCCCTCGGTCGGCACGGAAGTCGTGACCGTCATGGCCTTCTGCACCGCGGCCTTGTCCTGCACCGGCGAGCTGAACGTGACCTTGAGCGGCATCGCGATGCCGTACGTCTCGTGGTCGCCGACGTTCATCGACGCGTTGACGATCCGTTGCGGCTTGACCGTGCGGAACGAACCGGTGACGGGCACGTCCGCGCCGTCCTCGCCCTTCGCGCTACCTGACCAGGTGTAGACCTTGTCGTAGCCCAGGTCTTCGGTGGCGACCCACTTGTCGGCGGCCAGCTCCCCCTGCACCACCCTCCCGTCCGCACCGGTGAGCGCGACCGAGGCGAGTGAACCCCCGGTCACCCCAACCTGAAACGGACCTGCCGGGCTCACCCCTTCGCCCTGGGCGGGCGTCACCGTGAGTGCGGCCTTCGCCTTGTCGTCCACGACCTGCGCGGTGGGCGCAGACGGTGCGTCAGGTGCCGCGCTGCACGCGGTCAACCCCAGTAGTACAGCCAAAATCAGTGGCCGGAACACGCGCTCTCCCCAAGATCCCCTCGTCCAACGATCAGAAGACGCACGGGGCCGGAACACGTTGCTCGTGAAATCGCGATCACCCACCCGGACCAGCGGGTTTCCTCCTATTGAGGCAGCCAACTGGCCAGTAATGACCTGTAGTGCTATGACGCATCACACGTTAGGCTGACCCGCGCAGGCCGTGGTTTCTGTGTTCGTGCTTCACACGCTCGCGGAACGACACGCGGGCGTGAGGCGCGCTCTCACGAGCGAACTGACCGCCCCCGGGACGGCCGGGGTTGCACGGTGCAGCCCCAAGCTTTCCTGCGATGGAGGCAGGTACATGGCACAGGGCACTGTCAAGTGGTTCAACTCCGAGAAGGGCTTCGGCTTCATCGCCCAGGACAACGGCGGCGCAGACGTCTTCGTCCACTACTCGGAGATCCAGGGTCAGGGCTTCCGGACCCTGGAGGAGAACCAGCGCGTGGAGTTCGAGGTCGGCCAGGGCACCAAGGGGCCGCAGGCTCAGAACGTTCGTGCGGTCTGATTCGCCGCAAATCTAGTCGTACGTGAGAAGGACCCTCGGCCGGGCTCGGCCGAGGGTCCTTTTTCGTTTTGGTGACCGGTGTTAGTGACCGCGCTGACGCGCTTCCCACTCCAGTCGCTGCATGACCCACTCCGTGGCGAGCGCCTGCGGGGACGTCTGGCGCTCCGCGGCGAGCTCCTTGAGTTGTTCGTTGGCCATCAGCTGCAGCCGCAGCTGGTACACCTGCGCGTTGCCGAAGCCCGATGCGGTCGTCTCGTTGTCCGAGTCCGGGGCCAGCGCTGCCAGGTAAGAGGTCAGCTCCTCGTCGGGCAGCGTCTCGGCCTGCGGTTCGTCCGCGGGACGGTGACGGCCGGACTTGGAGCGTCCGAGGGATCCGATAGGCACCGGGACACGATAACGGCTCGGTCACGGAACCCAAACACCTGTGACCTGAGTCACCCCAAGGTGTGGGTGAGGCCCACGCAGA
>JAVXWK010000040.1:0-4081 GCA_032230575.1 Pseudonocardiales bacterium
GCCCAGTAAGCCGCACGCGGGGAGCTTTCGTACTGTGTGACCGCACGCGGGGCCCCCGCGTACTCCAGGAGAGTACGAAGGCGCCCCGCGTACTCGCGCGTGATCCCGACCGGATGATCTGTGATCAGCCTCGCTAAAGTGCGTGCCGTGACCGCCGCAGCCAGCTCGGACGCCGATCTCATCTCGGCCCACGCCGCAGGTGACCCGTACGCGTTCTCGGAGCTGGTCAAACGGCACCGCGACCGGATGTGGGCGGTGGCGTTGCGCACGCTGCGCGACCCCGAGGAGGCCGCGGACGCGCTGCAGGAGGCGTTCATCTCGGCCTTCCGCGCCGCTTCGTCGTTCCGCGCGGAGTCACAGGTCACCACCTGGCTTCACCGGATCGTGGTCAACGCGTGCCTCGACCGGATGAGACGGCGACAAACAAGACCGACAGTGCCCCTGCCAGAGGCCGGTCCCGGCGAGCCCGTCGCGCCCCGTGACGCGATGAGCGACCGCGAGACCAGCCTCATGGTGCAGCAAGCGCTGATGGAGCTGCCGGAGGAGCAGCGGGCGCCCATCGTGCTCGTGGACGTCGAGGGGTACTCGGTCGCCGAAACGGCGCAGCTCCTGGGCATCGCGGAGGGCACGGTCAAGAGCAGGTGCGCGCGTGGTCGCGCCAAGCTCGCCAAAGTTCTCGGGCACCTCAGGAACCGAATCGCAGATGCGAACGTCCCAGCTGACGGTGTGAATGTGCAAGAGCAACGTCAGTGGGAGGGCCGATGAGCGGCATGGAACACGTGCCGATGGGTCCGCCGTGGTCGGTAGACCTCATCGCGGACCTGCACGCGGGCGTGCTGCCCCCTGAGGTCGCCGCACAGCTGCGTCCGCGGGTGGAGGCGGACCAGGAGGCCAGGGAGATTCTCCGGGCGCTGGACGCCACGCTGGAGGATCTGCACGCGTTGCCGTCGATCCCCATGCCCGACCACGTGGCGGCGCGGATCGACGCGGCTCTCGCGGCCGAGGCCCGTCCCGTCGCACCGGTCGTGTCGCTGGACGCGGCTCGCAAGCGCCGCAACCGCCGGTTCGGCCTGGGCGGTGCGGGCGTGCTGGTCGCGGCCGCCGCGGCGTTCGGCATCGTGCTGGCCGTCTCGCCTGGTGGAAACCAGCCGTCGAACGAGGCCAAGCCCGCTCCGACGACCTCGTCCCCGAACGCCGCCCCGCCGCTCGCGTTGAAGAGCGACCAGCTGGGGTCCGCGGTCGGTGACGTGCTCAAAGCCCAGAACTTCGGCCCGCTGGAGACCCCGGACCGCCTGGCCGGCTGTCTCAAGGGCGGCGGCATCACGAGCTCCGGCAACCCGCTCGGCATCAGTCCCATCACGCTGGACGGCAAGGACGCGGTGATGGCGATCCTGCCCGCCGGTCTCGGCCAGTACCGCCTGGTCGTGCTGGATCCGAAGACCTGTGGACCGGACAAGCCGGAAGGCGTCCTCGCGGACACCACCATCAAGCCCAGGTAGTCGCTCACGTCACGGAATTAGCGGCACCTACGATCCGTTGAGCCAGACAGACGACGAGATCGAGGAGTTGCTGGGGCCGTGAGCGTGCGCAACGTGATCATCATCGGATCGGGGCCTGCGGGCTACACCGCGGCGGTCTACGCCGCCCGCGCGCAGCTCGAGCCCCTGGTCTTCGAGGGTTCGCAGTACGGCGGCGCCCTGATGACGACGACCGAGGTCGAGAACTACCCCGGCTTCCGCGACGGCATCATGGGCCCCGAGCTCATGGAGCAGATGCGCGAGCAGGCGCAGCGCTTCGGTGCCGAGCTGCGCGCCGAGGACGTCGAGTCGGTCGAGCTGACCGGTGAGATCAAGAAGGTCGTCGCGAACGGCGTCGAGTACGAGGCCAAGGCCGTCATCCTCGCGATGGGTGCCGCTGCCCGTTACCTGAACATCCCCGGCGAGCAGGAGTTGCTCGGCCGCGGTGTGTCGGCCTGTGCGACGTGCGACGGCTTCTTCTTCCGCGACCACGACATCGCGGTCGTCGGTGGCGGTGACACGGCGATGGAGGAGGCGACGTTCCTCACCCGCTTCGCCAAGTCGGTCACGGTCATCCACCGCCGTGAGGAGTTCCGCGCCTCCAAGGTCATGCTCGAGCGCGCCCGCGCCAACGACAAGATCAAGTGGCAGCTGAACACGCAGGTCACCGACGTGCTGGGTGACGGCACCGTGTCCTCGATCAAGATCAAGGACACCCAGACCGGCGCCGAGTCCGAGCTGCCCGTCACCGGCTTCTTCCTGGCGATCGGCCACGACCCGCGCTCGGCGCTGGTCAAGGGCCAGGTCGACCTGGACGCGGAGGGTTACGTCCTGACGAAGGACAAGTCCTCCTACACGAACCTGGACGGCGTGTTCGCGGCCGGCGACCTCGTCGACCACGAGTACCGCCAGGCCATCACCGCCGCGGGCTCCGGTTGCAGCGCCGCGATCGACGCGGAACGGTGGCTCGCCGAGCACGGCGAAGAGCACGCCGAGATCGCCGCTGAGGCTGTCGGCGGCGGCTACGGCAAGAGCATCTGAAATTTCTTCACGTTTCAAGGGAGAGAACATGGCAGGCGCCACCGTCACGGTGACCGACAAGTCGTTCGCGGACGACGTGCTGACCAGCGAGAAGCCCGTGCTGGTCGACTTCTGGGCGACCTGGTGCGGCCCGTGCAAGATGGTTGCGCCGGTGCTGGAGGAGATCGCCGCCGAGCACGGCGAGAAGATCACCATCGCCAAGGTCGACATCGACGCGAACCCGGCGATTGCCCGTGACTACCAGATCATGTCCGTGCCGACGCTCATCCTGTTCCAGGGTGGCCGTCCGGTGAAGCAGATCGTCGGCGCGAAGCCCAAGGCCGCGCTGCTGAACGACCTGCAGGACGTCCTCGCGTGACGTGAAAAGTTGTAACGGCTAACAAGTCGCTTGCAACGCGCAACGTGACCCGCCCGTCTATCGATAAGACGGGCGGGTCACGTTCGTTTCGTACCGGGACGTGATCTCGGAACGACTGTGAGTAGCCCTGCATCGATCACTCTGCGGAGCAGGGCACAATGAGGACTTCCCAACTGACGCGCCGACCAAGTTCGGCGCCCTAGTCGAGCGAGGGTGCATGCAGCTGCTCCGCCGCGGGGACGTCGGAAGTGATGTTGCCGAGATCCGGTCGACCCTGACCAGGCTCGGAGTGCTTCCGCCGACCGACCCCCAGGCGCCGCCGGTGTTCGACCAGCAGGTCGAGCACGCCGTGCGCGCGTTTCAACAGCAGCGGGGGCTGATCATCGACGGCATCGTCGGCCCGGCGACCTACCGCGCACTGCGCGACGCGACGTTCTCCCTCGGCGACCGCCCGCTCGCGTACCTGATGTCGCAGCCGACGACCGGCGACGACGTGCTGATGTTGCAGGAACGCCTGCTGGAGCTGGGCTACGACGCGGGCCGTGCGAACGGCGTGTTCGGCCAGCAGACCGAGCAGGCGCTGAAGAACTTCCAGCGCGACTACGGCCTGATCGTGGACGGCATGTGCGGTCCCGACACCGTGCGCGCGTTGCGTCAGCTGCAGCCGAAGGTCCGCGGTGGCCGTCCGGTGCTGCTGCGTGAGCAGGAACGGGTCCGCAACGCGGGGTCGCGCCTGTCCGGCAAGCGGATCGTCATCGACCCCGGCCACGGCGGCCAGGACCGCGGCGTGGTCGTGGACGGCGTGTCCGAGGCCGACCTGATGCTGGATCTGGCCAGGCGGCTGGAAGGCAAGATGGCCGCCACCGGCATGGAGGCGCTGCTCACGCGTGGTCCGGCGAACTGCCCGGACGAGGCGGAGCGCGCCCGGTTCGCGAACGAGGCGGGCGCCGACCTGATCCTGTCGCTGCACGCCGACGGCAACTCCTCGCCGAACGCGCAGGGCGTGGCCACGTTCCACTACGGCACCGGCAACGGCACGTCGTCGACCGTGGGCGAGGCGCTCGCCGGGTTCATCCAGCGCGAGGTCGCCGCCCGCACGTCGATGCGGAACTGCGGGTCGCACCCGAAGACGTGGGACCTGCTGCGGCTCACCCGCTGCACGGCC